>NZ_BAAGPR010000001.1:0-220407 GCF_054783955.1 Streptomyces mayteni
GCCCTCGGCGCGGCCCTCGGGCCGCAGGCCCGCCACCCGGGCGGAGCCCGGCAGCACCGCGCGGAGCGCGGAGGAAAGGGCGGGCGGGCGGGGAAAATCCCGTCAGCCGGCGACGATCAGCCGGACACCCGCCGCCGCACACCGCTCAGCCAGGCCGGCGAGGCGCCTGGCGCCCGGCGCCCGCGCCACGCCGACCATGCCCGCACCACACATCTCGTGCCCACCACGGGCGCATCCCGCCCGTGCGACGGCGTGGCGTTCCACGGGGCGGCCGGCCGCCCCGTCAGTATCGCCACGGGTACGCCGGCTCCGCCGGGCGGCGTGGGAGGAGGCACAGGTGGCACTCGGCCGCATCGGGCTGGTCGTCCACGAGGGACGCGAGGAGGCCGTGGAAGCCGCGCACCGGGTCCGCGCGTGGTGCGCGGAACACGCGGTGCCGTGCAGGGACATCGACGTGTGGCACGACGGGGAGCGGCGCAGCGCCCGGGAGGAGATGGCGGACGCGGGCGATCCGGATCTCGTCGTCACCGTCGGCGGCGACGGCACGTTCCTGCGCGGCGCCCGCCTCGCCACCGAGAACGACGCGCTGGTGCTCGGCGTGGACCTCGGCCGGGTGGGGTTCCTGACCGAGGTGCCGCCCACGGCCGTCGACTCGACGCTTGACGCGGTGCGCGAGGGCCGGATCACCGTCGAGCGGCGCATGCTGCTCACGCTGCGCGCCTCCCGCCGGCTCGAGGTGCCGCCTGACGTGGAGGCGCTGACCCGCTACGGCCGCGGCCCGCTGCTGCCGCCGCCCCGGGTGCGCACGGACTGCGCGTCGGGCGGCGACGAGTGGGGGGTCGCGCTGCACGTCAACGCGCTCAACGACGTCGTCCTCGAGAAGCTGTCGCGCGACCGGCAGGTGTCGGTCGCGGTCTACCTCGCCGGCCGGCTCCTGGCCTCCTACTCGGCCGACGCGCTGCTGGTGGCGACCTCGACCGGGTCGACCGCCTACAGCTTCGCGGCCGGCGGTCCCGTCGTGTCGCCGCGCTCGGACGCCCTGGTGTTCACGCCGGTCGCCCCGCACATGGCGTTCAACCGCTCGGTGGTGGCCGCGCCCGACGAGCCCGTGGCGCTCCGGCTCCTGGACCGCTCGGGCCAGGCGGCGGTCAGCATCGACGGCCAGCTGCGCGGGGTCCTCGACCCGGGCGACTGGATCGGCGTCTACGCGGCGCCGCGGCGGCTGCGCGCCATCCGGCTGGGGCCGACGGACTTCTACGGCCGGCTGCGGGAGCGGATGAACCTGACCGACGCCCCGGCCGCCGTCGCGGACGGCGTCGCCGCACCGCTGTGGCCGCTGACCACCCCGCCTCCGCCTGACCTGGCCCACCTGGCGCTGCCGCCGATCCCGACGACTTCCCTCGACTGAGCGGTCGCTCAAAGTCCACTGCTACGCTGCGGTTTGAGCGACCGCTCAAACCGATATTCGACGGCGGCGCTCCGAGGGCTGAGGAGGGGGCGTGGCCGAGCGGCGGGCCGTCGTGGTGGGTGGCGGGATCGGTGGTCTGGCCGCGGCGGTCGCGTTGCGGCGGCGCGGGTGGCGGGTCGAGGTGCTGGAGCGCGCCGAGCGCTTCACGGAGATCGGCGCCGGGATCTCGCTGTGGCCCAACGCGCTGCGCGCCCTCGACCGGCTCGGCCTGGCGTCCCGCCTCCACGCGCTGGGCGCCGTCGAGCGGGGCGGCGGGATGCGGGACCGGGCCGGGCGGTGGCTGGCCCGCACCGACAACGCCGCGATCGAGCGACGCTACGGCTGGCCGCTGCTCGTCCTCCACCGGGCCGATCTGCTCGGGGCCCTCGCCGACGCGCTGCCCGCCGACGTCCTGCGGCCGGGATGCCAGGTCCACGAGGTCCGTCAGGACGGCGCGGGCGTCACGGTGACGCACGGCGCGGGCACGTCCCGCGCCGAACTGCTCGTCGCCGCCGACGGGTTGCGCAGCGCGGTCCGCACGCGGTGGTGGCCGGCGGCGGCGCCGCCGCGGTACGCCGGCCACACCGCCTGGCGGATGGTCACGGACCCGCTCCCCGCGCCGCTGACCGAGGGCGCCGCGACGTGGGGACGGGGCGAGCGGCTCGGGTACACGGCGCTCCCCGGCGGGCGGGTCTACTGCTTCGCGGCCGCCACCGCGCCCGAGGGCGCCAGGGAACCGGGGGCCGGCGGTGAACACGCCGAGCTCAGGCGCCGGTTCGGCGACTGGCCGGCGCCGATCCCCACCCTGCTGTACTTCCTCGGCCTCGGCTTCGTCGAACCGCTGCACACGGCCGTCACCGCCGTGCTCTTCCCGATGTTCCTGGCCGCCACCCGCCGCCGGCCGTCAGGACCGCGCTGGACGGTGTGGCCGGAGGGCCGGGAGCGCGAGCGGCGCCGCGCGCTGGTCGGGCAACTGCTGCTGATCCTCACCGGGTTCGGCCTGTTCGTCGGCGGCGCGACGATCTCCCTCGTCGGCCTCACCGACGTGTTCGTCGGCAGCGACCTGGCGTTCCTGCACGTCACGCCAGAGGCGCTGGAGGCGGCCAACCCGCGCCTGCCGCCGTTCATCGCGCACGACCGGGCCGGGTTCGGCGGGGCGCTGATGGCCGCCGCCGTCGCCATCACCCTGCTCAGCGCCTGGGGTTGGCGGCGCGGCGAGCCCTGGGTGTGGTGGTCGTTGCTGCTGGCCGCGGCGGCCGGCTTCCTGCCGGCCGTCCTGGTGCACGGCGCCATCCACTACGTGGACCTCCGGCATCTGGCGCCGGTCTACGCCGGGATGGCGTTCACCGCCACCGGCCTCGCCCTGGCCCGCCCCTACCTGTGTGCCCGAGACCTTACGGTGAGCGCATGTCCGACACCCGACAACGTCTGATCGACGGCGCGACGGAGACGATCCGTCGGCACGGCATCGCCGGCGCCTCGGCGCGGACGATCGCCGCCACCGCGAACGTCAGCCAGGCGCTGGTCTTCTACCACTTCGGCAGCGTCCACGAGTTGCTGAAGGTCGCCTGCCTGGCGGCCACCGAGGCTCGGGTGGCCGACTACGCGGAGCAGCTGACCGGCGTCACCGATCTGCGCCAACTGCTGGCGCTCGGCCGCCGGTTGCACGCCGAGGAACGGGCGCTCGGCAACGTCACCGTCCTCGGCCAGATGCTGGCCGGCGCCCAGACCGACCCGCACCTCGCCGAGGCGACGGCGGGGGCGCTCGCCCTGTGGGTCGGGCCCGTCGAGGAGACCATCACCCGGCTGATGGCCGACTCGCCGCTGGCCGGCTACGTCGACACCGCGGGGCTGGCCCGCGCCGTGTGCGCCGGGTTCATCGGGCTCGAACTCTTCGAGGGCGTCGACCCGGCGGGCGCCGACGCCGCGTTGGACTCGCTGGACCGGCTGGCCCGACTGGTCGAGGTGATCGACGGCCTCGGCCCCGTCACCCGCCGCGCCCTCCGCGCCCGCCTCCGCGGCTGAGCCCGCCGGGTCGTACCGGGTCAGGGCCGGCGGCCGCGGAAGGTGCGGCGCAGGTCGCTCACCCAGGCGTCGGGGTTCTCCCAGGGGATGAAGTGGCCACCGCGCTCGTGGGCGTTGACGTTGACGTGGTTGAACCAGCCGGCCTGCGGGCCGTTCTCGAATGCCCGGACGCGGTCGTCGGCGGTGTGGATGCCGGGCGGGTTCTCGTAGCTGACGAAGGTGAGGCCGACCGGGGCCTCCACGACCGGAGTGCGGTCGTGGGCGGGGGCCCAGGGGTAGCGGTTGGCGTTGGCGTAGTAACGCATCGACGTGGCGATGGAGTTGTTCACCCAGTAGATCGTGGCGTGGGTGAGCAGGTCGTCCCTGGTGAAGACGGACTCGAGGTCGCCGCCGTTGTCGCTCCAGGCGTGCCAGCGCTTCACCAGCCAGGCGAGCAGTCCGGCGGGCGAGTCGCTGAGTCCGTGGGCCAGGGTGGCGCCGTCCAGCATGTGCACGGTGAGGTGGGACGCGAAACGGTGGTCGGTCTCGATGATCCGGGCGCGGACCTCGGCCGGCTGGTCGTCGGTCAGGGGCCGGTTCCTGGCGAAGTCCCAGGCCCGGTCGCCGGTGAAGAAGTTCAGCGGCAGCCCGGAGCCGATGTGGATGCCGTACAGCTCGTCGGCGTACTTGTGGCCGAGCTGGCTGGAGACGATCCCGCCGATGTCGCAGCCCCCGGCGGCGTACTTCTCGTACCCCAGGGTCTCGGTCATCAGGGTGTGCCAGAGGTCGGACACCTTCCAGAAGTTGACGTCGGGGAAGCCGGTGAGCGGGCCGGGGAAGCCGAACCCCGGCAGGGACGGTACGAGGACGTCGAACGCGTCGGCGGGGTCACCGCCGAACGCTGCCGGGTCGGCGAGCGGGTCGATCACCTTCGACCAGTGCCAGAAGGTCCACGGCCAGCCGTGGGTGAGGATCAACGGGATCGGGCGAGGGCCGCGTCCTGGCTTGCGCAGGAAGTGCACCGGGACACCGGCGACGCTCACCTGGTAGTGCTCGTAGGCGTTGATGGCGGCCTCGGCCGCGCGCCAGTCGTAGCCGTCCCGCCAGTAGGCGACCAGCTCGCGCAGATAGCTGTCCGGAACGCCGTAGGACCAGTCCTCGTTCCCCTCGTCCAGCGGCGGACGGGTGGCGGTGAGCCGGGCGCGCAGGTCGTCGAGGACGTCGTCGGACACCCGGATCGGGCGGGGCTCGAGGGGGAAGGCGTGCGGGGTGGTCATGGCGCGGCTCCTTACCGGTCGGCGAGCCGGGCCGTTCCAGGAAGCGCCGGCACGACGCCCGTGAAGCCTGCCACGACCGGGACACCGACCACCCCGTGGCACCGTTCGACGCGCTCAGGACGGCGTCGAAGGACCACGTTCCGCGACGGCGCTGACGGCGGTGACGAGGAGCGCGACGGCGGCTCCGCCGAGGATCGCGATCGCCGGCGTGGTCAGGGTCAGCGCCGCGGCCGACAGCGACGCGGTGAGGCTGTAACCCACCGCGCCTGCCGCGTACATCACGGAGTAGCCGGCGGCGTGGGCGTGTTCGGGGAGGCGTTCCCTGAGGCTCAAATTGCGGCTGACCATGACGCCGGCCTGGAAGACGCCCGCCAGCAGCAGGGCGGCGGCGATGCCCGGCAGGCCAGGCGGGAGCGTGGTCAGTCCGACGCAGCCGGCGGTGACGACGAGCAGCACCAGGCTCTGGGCGCGCACGGATCCTGGCCAGGTGCGGAGGCCGTAGCAGAACGCGCCGGCCGCGCTGGTCAGCGCGAACCCGGCGAGCAGCGGTCCTGACCAGCTGACGGCGATCCCCCGGTCCTCCAGGAGGGCCGGCAGCATGAGTTCCGCGGTGGCCAGCATCGCCATGGCGGCCGCGCCGGTGAGGTAGACGGGCCAACTGGCCCACAGCGTCCGGCGCATCGGGGCGGCCGCGCGTTCGGCGGCCGGCGGCTCGGGGAGTCGTCCGAGCAGCAAAGCCGCGACGACCAGGAGCAGCGCGCCGAGCACCAGCGGAGCGCCGGGGTGGACCTGGAGCGCCAGGAAGACCACCAGCGCGGGGGACGCGGCCCAGACGATCTGGGTCAGCGTGGCCTCGGCGCTGAGCGCGCGCGGCACCAGGTCTTCGGGGACCAGCCGGGTCAGCATGGTGCGGATGCCGCCAGGGCAGGCGGCCGGCGCCGCGCCGGCCAGGAAGGCCAGCGCCATCAGCACGGGCGAGGACGCGGAGCCGGCCAGCGGCAGGACGCCGAAGGCGAGCGCCCCCACCACCAGACCGACGGCCAACTCCCGCCGCATCCGCCCCCGGCCCAACCGCCCGCCGAGCAGCGCGGCCCCGGCCACCTCCCCCAGCACGTACACCGCCGCCAGGCTCGCACCCAGCGTGTACCCCCCGGGGCTCTCCCGGCTCAGGAAGACGAACGCCAACGGCGCCATCGCCACCGGGATCCTGCTGGCCAGCGCGACCACGGCCCACAGCAGCACCTCACGGGTGACCAGCGCCCGGTAGCCGGGCGCGGCGGCGGTCAGCCGTCCTCCCCTGTCGCCGGATCGTCGCGGTCGTACCCCATCCACTCACGCTCCCTGAACTCGCGTCCCGTGCGACTCGCTGTGACCCGACGTTACCGGGAGTCGGGCACGCGGAGGGAGGTACCGTGACGGGTGACCTGAACGCCTCAGGCGAGGGACGGCTCGGGAGGTTATGGTGGATAACCACCAGATGGGCGTATCGAGTTGAGGTGGGTGGGCACGTGCTCGATCCGATGTCGTTGGAGGCGATCGGCACCGCGGTGACCGCTGCGGCCGGCTCCGCCGGCTCCGAGGCCGGCAGGCAGGGGTGGGCATCCCTCGCGGGCCTGGTTCGGAGGGCGTTCGGGCGCGGCGATGACGTCGAGCCGGACGGCTCGGGGCTGCCGCTCGACCCCGAGGACGACGAGCAGGTTCGTTCCCTGGCGGCTCTCGTCTTCAGCCGGGTGTACCAGGATCCCGAGTTCGCCGAGGCGTTCGAGGAGTGGCGGCGGCGCAACGAGGCCGGTTGGGGGGCCTCGCCCGTCGTCGTGCAGAACACGGTGACCGGCAACGCCACGGTGCACAACCTCGTGCAGGGCCACAGCATCACGTGGAACTCGAAGTAGTCGACCGACCTGGGCGGCGGACGCGGGAACGGCTGGCCTGCGCTATTACCTCTAGCAAATCCCCTCGGATCCCCGTGCCCGCTGTCGCGCTTCATAGCTTGATCAGTCGGTAATTCCAACGGGATCAGTATGGTCGGATTGATCGCGCACCGGGATTTTCGGAGCTTTCCCACAATGCCGAGCCGGTCGGTTTCTCTGGGAGGATGATCCGAGTGCCTTCCGTCCGGACGGCCTGGGCGACTGGCGAACCAGGCTGGGCGGGGTGATGCCGTGGGAAGGGGTAGTCCGCGCCGATCTTCGTGGTCTTCCCGAGAGGCGGTGCTCTAGCGCTGGAGGGCAGGTGGAAGGCGTGGCCGAACCAGATGCGAATGATGCCCCGAGGGCGCGGGAAAGCCCGGTCAACAACCGAATTTCCGGTGGCACGCTGGGGGTGAGCGTCCAGGCGGGAACGATCCTGGGGGACGTCCATGTTCACCAGCCGCCCGGAACCCGGCTCGGAGTGCCGAGACAGTTGCCCCAGATTCCGACCCACTTCACCAACCGTCAGGCCGAGATGCGGGCACTCGACGCAGCGGTCGCCGGGCGCGGGCGGGAGGCGCCGGTGGTGGTGTTGCTCAGTGGGCCCGGCGGGGTGGGCAAGACGGCGTTGGCGTCCTGCTGGGGTAGCCGGATCTCGGGAGACTTCCCCGAGGGACAGTTGTACGCGGATCTCGGTGGGTTCAGCGTCGAGGGCCCGGCGTCGGTGCGTCACGTGTTGGGCGGCTTCCTCAGGGCGTTGGGCGTGGCCGCGGAGAAGGTGCCCCCCGACCTGGCCGAGCAGACCGCGCTGTTTCGCACCCTGACCGTTCGGTCGCGGTTGCTGATGCTGCTGGACAACGCCGCGTCGGCGGCGCAGATTCGTCCCTTGGTGCCGGCCTCGGCCGGCAGCGTGGTGGTGGTCAGCAGTCGATGGCGGCTGGGAGGGTTGCTGGCGGCGGGAGCCGTGCTGGTGGAGGTGGAGGCCCTGTCACAACGCGACGCCGTGGAGTTGCTCAAGCGTTCGGCGGAACAGGCTAGGGACGGTGGGGCGCGACAGCACGTCGACGACCTCGCGGAACTCTGCGGGCGGCTCCCGCTGGCACTGTGCGTCGCAGGTGCACGGCTCGCGTCCCGCCCACGTTGGCCGGTCGCCCGGGTGGTGCGGGAACTGGCCGATGAGCAGCGTCGTCTGGCGGCGTTGTCGACTCGAGGGGATGTGTCCGTGGTGAGCGTGTTCGATCTTTCCTACGAGGACCTGTCCCCCGGCCAGGCACGTGCCTACCGCTGGCTGGCCCTCCATCCCGGCCCGGACTTCAGCGCGGCGGCCGCCGCCGCGGTCGTGGGTCTACCGCTGCCGGATGCCACCGAGGTGTTGGAGACGCTCGTCGACGCGAGTGTCCTCCAGGACAGCGGTATCGACCGATACCGCTTCCACGACCTGATCCGACTGCACGCGCGACGCCGGGCCGAGGCGGAGGACAGCACGGCGACGCGCGACGCGATCCTGCGGCGGGTGGCGGAGTACTACCTGTCCTTCGCGGTGGCGGCCGACCGGGTGGTGATGCCGCAGGAATGGCACGTGGCGCCCGCGTACCGGCGCCCGGAGACGGGCCCTGCGGCCTACCGGACGGGGGTCGAGGCGTTGGACGCACTGGAGTCGGAGCTGCCCAACATCATGTCGATCCTCAGGAAGGCCGGCACCGTCGCCGAACTCGACGACGTGGCATGGCAGTTGTGCGAGGCGATGTGGTCGCTCTTCCTGTACCGGAAGCACTTCCCCGACTGGGTGGCCGCCTACCGGCTGGGGGCGGAGGCGGCGCACCGAAGCGGTGACCAACTGGCCGGCTCTCGCATGCACCACCGGCTGGGGATCGCCCTCCACAATCTCTCTCGCCCCCGCGAAGCACTCGCCGAAGGTCGGGCCGCCCTGGCCGCCGCGCGTGCCGCCGGACACGACTTGGCGGAATCCTCGGCGCTGCAGCTGATGGGCATGGCCCTGCGCGCCAGCGGCCAGTTCGAGGAAGCGATCGACGTACTGCGGCAGGCGGTGACGATGGATCACCGCACCGGGCAGTCGCGCAGTGAGGCACTGGCGCAGCGCCTGCTGGGACAGGCCCTGTACGCGGCGGGGCACAACGATCAGGCGGTCGAGGAGCTCCAGCGGGCCTGCGAACTGGCCGCGGCCCTGTCGGACCCTCCCGTGGAGGCGATGAGCAAGGTCTGCCTGGCGGAAGCGCTCACCCGTGGCGGCCGCCCATCCGACGCCTTGCGACTGGCCCATGAGGCATGGGAGGTCATGCGGCACTCCGGGTCCGACCAGTACCGCGCCAGGACCCTGATGGTCTGGGGCGAGGCAGCCGAGGGAGCGGGAGACCTGAGATCGGCACGGGAACGCCTCGGACGGGCTCTGGCGTTCTTCACCGATGCCGGGGTGCCTGATCTGCGACCGGCTCGGCAGGCCCTCAGCCGGGTCGAGGCCCGGCTCGCCGCCGAGCCCCCATCCCCCGATACCGCGTGACACGTTCCCGGTCGGCCCCGGTACCGGCCGCTCACGAGCCACGGGATCCGCCAGCGGGTGCCGATGCCGCCGGAGTCGGCAGTTCCGCCAGACGATGCCCGGACATGAGCCAGAGGCAGACCTCCACCGCGTACCGCCGCAACTCCTTCCCCTCGACCGTGACGACGACCTGATCGTCCTGCGCTGACAGCACGGCGGTGTCTCCCAGCGCCGGCGTGGCGACCAGGCGGCAGCCTGGCAACGCCCTGAGCCAGCTGCCACCGGCCTGACGAGCGGCGCGAACCGCCCGTGGGGTGGCGCCGATGACCACATCGGCACTCTGCAGCCAGGGCTCGGGAGCGTCTTCCACCGCCACGACCAGTCGGCTACCGCTCTCGCAGGGGCACCCCGCTCGGGACGGGAATCGCCGGGTCTCCACCCACACGCTCACTCCGGGGTGCCGGGCGCTGTGCCGCGTGCACAGCGCCACCACCGGTGCCGTCCCCCGCCTCATGTTCCCGCCCGGTAGTCGAGGCGCGGTTGCACCGTGACCGGCACCGGCGCCGGGACGGCGACGACCCGGGCGGGCCTGGCCGGTTCGGGTAACCGCAGCAGGTCGTACATCATGCGCCGCAGGATGGCACTCGCCTCGCCCGGGCGGGAGGTGACCAGCCCGGCCACCCTCGTCCGCGTCGTCCCCCGATGCGCCGCCGCCGCGGCCCGGAGCTGCGGGGCGAGCGGCTGGCGCAGCCGCAGCTGGGGAGTCAACCGCGCCACCACCTCCGCCAGGCTGCCCTGCCGCAGATCGTGTTTCGGCAGCGACGCCGCCCGAAGGACGGGACGGCCCAGGGCCACCGCGTAACTCGTGACGGAGCCGTAGTCGCCGATGACCATGTCACTGGCGATCAGTGCCGCCCGCCAGCCCTCCTCAGGCGGCAGCAGGAGGAGACCGGCCCGCAGGCACTCCGCCAGCCAGGCCCGAACCGTCCAGGCGCCGTGCACGGCCCAGATGTTGGGGTGCAGGATCGCCGCCACCCGGAACTCGGTCGGGTCGAGCTGCCGGATCAGGCGGTCGGGCAGGTCCGGATGGCGGCCCCACGAGGACTCCGGCTGCCAGGTGGAGGTGACGGTCACCAGCGACTGTCCCTTCCGGATGCCCAGCGCGGCCCGGTAGTGGTCCCGCCACTCCACACTGACCAGCAGCCGGTCGAAGCAGATGTCGCCGGCCACGGTGGCGATCGGAAGCGCCTCCGGGCACGTCCGGCGAAGCACGACGCGTTCGTCGTCGTGGGTGAGCGGCAGGGCCGCCGGCACGAGCCGCCCCCGACACATCAACGCCTCACGGGACAGGCCGTGGAACGGAGACGCCTGCCGACCCGCGCTCCTGGCGCGTAGCCGGGAGCCCATGGACCCCACGCCGTGCGGCACCAGCAGCACCTTCCCATGAAGCTGGGCCGTCGCCGTGTCGCTGGCGGCCAGCACGAGATCGAACTCGCTCTGCACGGCCTGGTGCCAGGGCAACATCAGGCCACCCTGCGCGCGGACGAACTCCTCCGCTCCGCCACTCATCGCCCCGTTCGAGGTCGGCGGCGCGGTGAACACCACCACGAGCCGGTGGTCGGCTTCGAGCAGCGGCAGGACATCCATCAGCCGGGTCCCGGCCACCACATAGGGCACGACGACAAGCACCGTGCGGTACCCCTTCCGCAGCACCCGGCTCTGCGCACCCGACCCAACCGGGCCGTTCAACCACTCGGTCACCCCTATCCCCCCGTGATCATAAGACGATGTTTCGGCCGTCCCTCTGAAATGTGAGGCTCGAAACGATTAGTCAAGTTCTACTGAACTGGGTACGGCACGTGCTAGGACCGAGATGTGGCCCGGGATAGTGGCGGCATAGTCCACAGAGGAGAGGTACGGATGGGGCAGCGGCCCAATGAGCTGACACCCGACCGATCTCCGCTGCATCGGTGGGGCTACGAGCTGAGAGAACTACGGAAAGCACGTGGCCTGTCCCTCAGACAGCTCGCGGAAAAGGCCCACATAGACCACAGTCACCTGGGACGATTCGAGCGTGCGGAGCGAAAAGCCGATCTCGCGCAGGTCAGACATCTTGACGCCGTCTTGAGCGCCGGCGGAATGCTTATTCGCTTATGGGAACGTATTCCCGTTCATGACCATGTGGCCGAACCGACCCGCGATGTGGCCAGCTCGCCCTCGGGCCTCACGGCCCCGTCGCCACGAACGGCAGGCTTGGACGTTGGCCTCCAGGACACGGTGGTCGTCCCCTGCCGGATGCGAGACGGAAGGATCCGATACATGGCGGTACCTCGACGTGCAGTGCTGCTCTCCGGGATGGCTGGTCTCTCGTTCGCCGCCCTCGCGCCCGCGCCCGACGCCGTGGCGATGCCTTCCGCTCCGACCCCCGAGGGCCCCAACCCCATCGAGCACTTCCAGGTGGCCAGGAGGGTACTCATCCAGGCGGACAATCTCCTGGGGCCGCGGCACATCATGGCGACGGTACAACGCAGCATCGAGAGGCTTCGCGCGCTACGCCGCAACGCGTCCGGCCAGGATGCCCGAGCGTTGTTGGAACTACAGGTCAGGTACGGAGAGCTCGCGGGATGGTTCGCGCAGGACCTCGGCCAACCACAGCAGGCGAACACCTGGACGGACCGCGCGCTGCACTGGGCCCACGTCCACGGGGACCCCGACCTGATCAGCTATGTCCTGGGGCGGCGCTCGCAGTTGGCCGCCGACACCGGCGACCACCTGGACACCCTGGACCTGGCCGAAGCGGCCCAGCGGGACACCCCGCCGCGCAGCCGGCTGCACGCCATCGCCGAGGTGCGCCGTGCGCACGGATTGGCGTTGCGCGGCAGGGAATCGGACGCGCTGCGGGCGTACGACCAGGTGCTGGAGCTGGTCGACGCCCTCGACGACCCAGGCCCATGGGGCAGTTGGCTCGACGCCAGATACGTGCGGGTGCACCTGGCCCACTCCCTACACGTTCTGGGCCGGCACTCCGAGGCAGCGGAGGGTTTCCGGGTGGCCATTCGCGCACTCCCCGTTGCGTATCGACGCGACCGAGGGGTCTACCTGGCCCGGCAGGCCCAGGTGTATGCGAGCATCGGCGAACCAGAACAGGCGGCTGTGGTCGGTATGGAGGCACTGGTCATCGCTGCGGAGACCGGATCCGCTCGGATCATCACCGAACTGGCGGCCCTGGAGCGTGCCCTGGTCCATCGATGGCGCGGACAGCCGCGGGTCGTCGAGCTCCGCAACGCGATCGACCGCATCGTGTACCACCACCCGTGACGTCCGGCACAGCCCACCCCCCGACCCGAGAGGCCCCCGTATGTCTCGCCCCTACGTCCTGCTGTCCGTGGCGACCAGCGTCGACGGCTACATCGACGACACCAGCTCGGACCGCCTCTTACTGTCCAGCGAAGCGGACTTCGACCGGGTCGACGAAGTCCGGGCGAGCGTCGACGCCATTCTCATCGGGGCGAACACCATGCGCCGCGACAACCCCAGACTCCTGGTCAACTCCCCAACGAGACGGGCGGCACGGGTGGAGGCCGGCCTGCCCGAGTTTCCGCTGAAGGTGACCGTCACCGCTTCGGGCGATCTCGACGCCGCACTGAAGTTCTGGCACCACGGCGGTGAGAAGATGGTCTTCACCACCGACGCGGCCGCGGCCAAGGTGCGGGCGAACCTCGCCGGCCTGGCCCATGTGGTGTCCACCGGCCCCACGCTCGACTGGCCCCTGGTGCTGGACGAACTCGGTGGCCTGGGCGTGCGGCGGCTCATGGTCGAGGGAGGCGGAACCATCCACACCCAACTCATGGCCCAGGGACTGGCGGACGAGCTGCATCTCGCCATCGCTCCCCTGCTCGTCGGCCAACCCACCGCGCCTCGCTTCCTGCACTCGGCAGACTATCCGGGTGGGCCGTCCGCCCGCATGAGATTGCTGGAAACCCGCATGCTCGGCGACACCGCGCTGCTGCGTTACGCCCCCAAGGACCGCGCCTGATGCCGCCCGTTACCGACGCCGACAGAACCTGGATGCGTCGGGCGATCGAACTGTCCACGCTCTCTCCACCGGCTTCCACGGCCTTCTCGGTGGGGGCGGTTGTCGTCGGCCGCGACGGAGTCGAACTCGCAAGCGGCTACAGCCGCGAGAGCGACGGCCAGGTCCACGCCGAGGAGTCCGCACTGGCGAAGCTGGCACCCCGCGTGCGTACCGCCTCTCTGAAGGGCGCGACGATCTACAGCACGCTCGAACCCTGTTCGCAGCGACGGTCACGCCCGAGGACATGTGCCGAACTGATCCTCGCCTCAGGCCTCCGCCGCGTGGTCATCGCATGGCGTGAACCAGCGCTGCTCGTCGATGACTGCCAGGGGGTCGAACTGCTCGGGGCGTCCGGCGTCGTCGTCGAGGAGCTCGCGGACCTCGCCGCCGCGGCACGGGCCGTGAACGCCCACCTGTTCCCGTCCCAGGACGGCTGAGCCTCCCGCGCGTTTGCAGGCCCTGCCCTGACCGGAGGACAGGCCCTACCGCTCCCGGGTGCGCGGGCCGGCGTACTGCTCGGTGGTGACGGGTTCGGCCCACGTGGTTTCCGGGGTGCCGTCGCCGGTGGTCTCCCACAGGGCGATGTGTTCCATGAAACGGTCGGGGGCCGCGCCGTGCCAGTGTTCCTCGGCCGGCGGGCAACTGACGGTCTCGCCGGGGTGGGCTTCGAGGACGGTGCCGTCGCGGGTGCCGATCAGGGCGATGCCGGAGACGACGTGCAGGGTCTGGCCCACGGCGTGGGAGTGCCAGTTGGTGCGGGCGCCCGGGGAGAAGCGGACGAGGTTCGCCCGCAGCCGGGACGGTTCCTGGCCGGCGACGATGACGTCCCACCAGACGTCGCCGGTGAACCAGTCGGCCGGCGCCTTGCTGGTGGGCTGCCGCGTGACGAATTCCATGAGAGTGCCTTTCGGAACTGCCTACTGGGCGACGTAGCCGCCGTCGACGGGGAGGGCCACGCCGATGACGAAGCTGGCGCCCGGGCTGCACAACCACAGGACGGCCTGGGCGATCTCGTCGGCGGTACCCAGGCGGTTGATGGGCTGGTTGGCTTCGGCCGCCGCGCGGTCGAGCTCCCCCTTGGCGATCATGTCGCTGACCATGGGGGTGTCGATGGTGCCAGGGCAGACGGCGTTGATGCGGATGCCGCGCGGCGCGTACTCCAGGGCGGCGCTGCCCGTCAGGCCGATCACGCCGTGCTTGGAGGCGTGGTAGGAGGCGCGGCCTGGGATGCCGACGAGGCCGCCGAGGGAGGAGCAGTTGACGATCGCGCCGCTGTTCCGGGTGCGCATGTGGCGCAGTTCGTGCTTCATGCTGGCCCAGATGCCGCGCAGGTTGATGGCGTTGACGCGGTCGAACCGGTCGGCGCTCTCCTCGGCGGCGTCGGCGGGCGGGATCTGGACGCCCGCGTTGTTGTAGGCCATGTCGAGGTGGCCGAAGGTGTCCACGGTGCGGTCGACGGCGGCGGCGACCTGGTCCTCGTCGCTGACGTCGCAGACCAGGGCGAGTGCCTGGTGGCCCTCGTCGGTGAGCTGTTTCACGGCCGTGTCGAGGGCGGTCGCGTTGACGTCGGCCAGCGCGACCGCCGCCCCGGACCTGGCGAAGGCGCGGGCGGTGGCCAGGCCCATGCCGGAGCTGGCGCCGGTGACGAAGGCGACCCGGCCGGTGAAGTCGTAGGTGGGGTTCATGACGTGCCTTTCGTGGGGTCGTGCGGGTCAGGGCTTCAGGAGAGCCTTGATGGCGCGGCGCTCGTCCATGGCGCGGTAGCCCTCGGCGACCTGGTCCAGGGGCAGGGTGAGGTCGAAGACCTCGCCGGGGTCGATCCGCCCGGACAGGACCCGGTCGATCAGGTCGGGCAGGTAGCGGCGCACGGGGGCGGGGCCGCCGCGCAGGCCGACGTGGGAGAAGAACAGCTCCTGTCCGTCGATCGCGACCTCGTGGGGGACGCCGACGAAGCCGACGTTCCCGCCGGGGCGCGTGGAGTGCAGGGCCTGCCGCATGGCCTCGGCGGTGCCCACGCACTCCAGCACCGAGTCGGCGCCGATCCCGCCGGTGAGGTCCTTGATCCGCTGGACGCCCTCGTCGCCCCGCTCGGTGACGATGTCGGTGGCGCCGAACCGCAGGGCGAGGTTCTGCCGGGACTCGTGGCGGCTCATCGCGATGATCCGCTCCGCGCCCAGCTCCTTCGCCGCGATCACCCCGCACAGGCCCACCGCGCCGTCACCGACCACGACGGCGGTCGAGCCGGGCCCGACCTCGGCGGCGTCGGCGGCCCACCAGCCGGTGCCCATCACGTCGGAGACGGCCAGCAGGCCGGGCCACAGTTCCTCGTCCGGGATCTCGTCGGTGGCGACCAGCGTGCCCTGGGCGTTCGGGATGCGGACGTGGTCGGCCTGGCAGGTGCTCATGAACTCGCGGTTCAGGCAGTTGGACTGGAAGCCGTTGCGGCAGTTGGCGCAGGCGTTGTCCGAGGTGGCGAACGAGCCGACCACGAACTGGCCGGGGCTGACGGCGGTGACCTCGCTGCCGACCTCCTCCACGAAGCCGACGTACTCGTGCCCCATGGGGTGCGCCGCGCCGACCGGCTCGAGGCCGCGGTAGGGCCACAGGTCGGAGCCGCACACACAGGTGACGGCCGTCCGGATGATCGCGTCGGTGGGCCGGATGATCTTCGGGTCGTCGAGCGACTCGAACCGGACGTCACCTGGGGCGTGGATCACTGCTCCGCGCATGAAGGGGTTCCTTGGGTGCCGGGGCGCGCGGCGCCGGAAGGTGTACCGGCGGGCGCCGTTGTACGGGTTGCCGCCCGGTCACGGACGGCGTCGCGGCCGAGGAGAAGCGCCACGGCATCCAGGTAACCCGCTCCCGGCGCACGCGGCGAGTCATCACCGAAGGGTGTACCGGCGGTACACCCCTTCGGCGGCGCGCGGGACGTACGGTCGGGGGTGTGGGCAACCGTGAAGACGCCCGCGAGTTCCTCACCTCGCGGCGCGCGAAGATCACCCCGGAGCAGGCCGGGCTGCCGTCCGGCGGCCGGCGGCGCGTCCCAGGGCTGCGCAGGAGCGAGGTCGCCGCCCTCGCCGACATGAGCGTGGAGTACTACGCCAAGCTCGAACGCGGCAACCTCGCCGGCGTCTCCCCCACCGTCCTCGAAGCCGTCGCCCGCGCCCTCCACCTCGACGACGCGGAGCGCGCCCACCTCCTCCGTCTGGCGCAGGCCGCGGACGGCTCCGACGCCCTCACCAGGACCCGCCGCCGCGCCACCCGGCAGTGGACGCCGCACCGCAGCCTGCAGTGGGCCCTGGACGCCATCACCGCCGCGCCCGCCTTCGTCCGCAACGGCCGAATGGACCTGCTGGCTGCCAACCCGCTCGGGCACGCCTTCTACCGCGACGTCTACGCCTCCCCCGACAACCAGGCCAACCTCGCCCGCTTCCACTTCCTCGACCCCGCCGCCCGCCGCTTCTACCCCGACTGGGACCGCGCCGCCGACGTCGCCGTCGCCATCCTGCGCACCGAGGCCGGCCGCGACCCCCGCGACAAGGGCCTGCACGACCTCGTCGGCGAACTGTCCACCCGCAGCGACGAGTTCCGCACCCGCTGGGGCGCCCACGACGTCCGCCACCACGGCACCGGCACCAAGCGCTTCCACCACCAGATCGTCGGCGAACTCACCCTGGCCTACGAGGGGCTCGAGCTGGCGGCCGAGCCCGGCCTCACCCTCACCATCTACACCGCGGAACCCGGTTCGTCGTCCGAGGAGGCACTGCGCCTGCTCGCCTCCTGGGCGGCCAGCGGGTCCGATCGTCAGTAGCCGATCTGGAACGTCGCGTCCGCCCGGTCGACGGCGGGTGAGCTCGCGCTCAACGGGTCGGTGCGCAGCAGGTAGTTGGCGTGCCGCAGGTACCGGTCGGGGAAGTTGTGCGAGCGGAAGGAGGTCCAGGAGGCGTCGGCGAGCCCGGGGGCGCGCTGGAAGGTGGCGTCGGCGGCGAAGACGGCGGTGCCGTCGTTCGGGTCCAGGCGGATCACGTGGTCGAAGTGGCGGAGGAAGCGTCCTGGGTAGTTCACCGACTCGAACGACACGGCGCCGGCGTCCGCGAGGCCGGCGACGAGCCGCCACTGGGAGTCCTGGTAGGGGTCGAAGGGGTAGGGGTCGATCCGCCCGGCCAGGTCGCGGTGCCTGATCAGGTGGTCGGGCAGGTTGTGCGACCTGATGCGGCGCCAGGCGGGGGTGCCCCAGCGGGCGACGAGGTTGTCGTGTTCGGCGACCGTGATCGGGCAGATCGTCGCGTGCTTGGCGTTGAGCGGCTGCGTGTAGTCGAACCTGCCGACGGGCGTCCAGCCGTCCCTGGTGATGTCGTCGCTGGCCCAGACGTACAGCTCGCCGTTGACCGGGCTGAAGGAGTCGCCCCAGAGGTACCAGCGGTCGCGCGTGTTGTCCTTGTGGACGATGGGGGCCTCGATCGCGCCGCTGATCACGCCGGCCGTGTAGGTGCCGTTGTCGAAGCTGCGCGGCTGGAGGGTGGCCGAACGGGCGCCGTAGAGGCGGCCGTTGGCGAGGTTCTTGTAGTAGAGGTAGTTGCCGTTCTGGGTGGTGTGCATGGTGGCGTCGAGCACGCCGAAGCCCGGGGAGAAGAACTCCTGGGCGGCGCTCACGGTGCGGAAGTCGGTGGTGTAGTTGACCCAGAAGGAGTCGCGGCCGTCGATGTTGGCCGAGTAGAGGATGCCGTACTGGCCACGGGAGCCGTCCCAGAACGCCTCGGGGGCCCAGCTGTGGGCCTGCCGGTCGTGCAGCCGCAGGCGCCGGTAGCCGGAGAAGGAGCGCAGGTCGGCCGAGTCCCAGGCGTGGATGTACTGGTTGTTCTGGCCGAAGTCGGTGCCGTTCAGGTCGGTGGCGAGGACGATGAAGGTGCCGTCCTGCTTGCGCATGATGAAGGGGTCCCGCAGGCCGCCGGTGCCGGCCGTGGGGGTGGCGACTGGCTGGTTCTGGTTCAGCGGGACCCAGTTGAGGCCGTCCCGGCTGACCGCCAGGTGCAGGGCGTACCGCGCGCCCAGCATGTCGGGCGACTCGGTGAAGTAGCCCATCACGTAGCCGCCGTAGGTCGCCGCGGCGGCCGGTCTGGCGGTCAGTGCCGGGATTCCGACGGTGGCGAGCGCCAGGGTCGCGGCTCCCTGGGTGAGTAAGGTGCGTCGACTCCGCATGATCGTCCGTTTCTCGAGGGGGTGGACACGAACGGGTACCGGTGCCCGGTGATCACCGGGCGGGGCCACGAGGGCCGTTGCGGGGCGCAGGAACAAGATCGGTCCGAGATTTCGGACGGCGTTCATCGATTCGAACGGAATGTAGGGGTGGGCACGGCGGGTGTCAACGTGCCGCGGGCGCGGTGACGGCACGGTGTTCGGCGCGGACGGGGCGCGTCGCGCGGAGCGTTTAGGATGCCGTGATCGCCGGCCGAGGGGCCGGCCGGGAGTGGAGCGGTGTGACCCAGCGGGGTTCGGGACGTCCCCCGAGCATGGTGGATGTGGCCAGGGAAGCGGGCGTGGCGCACGTCACCGTCAGTCGCGTGCTCAACAACCACCCGTCGGTTCGCCCCGCGACGAGGGAGCGGGTGCTCGCCGCCATCGAGCGGCTCGGCTACCGCAGGAACGACGTGGCGCGGTCGTTGAAGAGCGGGCGGTCGATGACCATCGGCGTGGTCATCGCGGGGTCCGAGCTCTTCGAGCTCCCCCGCATCCTGCTCGGCGTCGAGGAGGCGGCCCAACGCGCCGGCTACTGGGTGAACATGAGCAGCTGGCAGGGCGGCGACGCGGACCGGCTCACCGAGACGGTGGACCGGCTGGCGAACCAGGCCGCCGAGGGGGTCGCCGTCATCGCCGACCGCCCGGTGGGCGTGGACGCCCTGGAGCGTCTCGTCACGCGGGTGCCGATGTCGGTGGTCATGTCCGGCGACCTGGCGAACCCGGCCATCGGCTCGGTCGAGCTCGACCAGGAGCTCGGCGCCCGGCTCGCCACCCGCCACCTGCTGGAGCTCGGCCACCGCGACATCGCGCATCTCACCGGCCGGCTCGGCACCTTCGACGCCCGCGCCCGGGTCGACGGCTGGCGTGCGGAGATGCGGGAGGCCGGCGTCGCGTCGCCCGAGCTGCTTGAGGGGGACTTCTCGGCCGACAGCGGCTACCGACTCGGGCTCGAACTGGCCCGCCGCGAGCGGCGGCCGACCGCCCTGTTCGCGGGGAACGACCAGATGGCCATGGGCGTGCTCGCGGCGTTCGCGGAGGCCGGCGTCTCCGTGCCTGGGGACGTCTCGCTCGTCGGCTTCGACGACATGCGGGGCTCCGCGTACCTGGTGCCTTCGCTGACCACGGTGCGGCAGGACTTCGTGGCGCTGGGCCGCACCTGCGTCGAGGTGCTGATCGGCGTGATGGGCGGGGAACGGCCCCGCCACCACCTCATCGCGCCGGCGCTGGTCGCCAGGCGCAGCTCGGCCCCACCGGCACCACCGGCCCAACCGCCAGGCGCCCCCCGGTAGCCGCGCGCCGCGAGCGAGTTGGACGCCGCGCACCACCGCGTCGCCGAGCAGGACGAAGGTCCACACGCGGCCCGCGCCGTAGCGGAAGCCCTCCGCTCCGGCGAGGTCACGCGGGGCGGAGCCGTTCAGCAGCGTCAGCGCGTCGCCGCCGGCGGCCAGGTCCGCGATCCAGCACAGGTCGGCGACGACCAGGGCGCCCTGGGCCGCGGCGAAGAGCAGAGCGTGGCCGCCGAGTTCGACGAGGAGGTGGTGGCGCTGTGCCGGCGCGCCATCGACCGGCTCGCCGGGGACGGCGTCATCGCCCCAGGACACGACCGGGAGACCCTGGTCGCCGAGTTCCGCGCGCTGACCGAGGGCCTGTCCTTCAGGCCGCGATGTGGCCGGAGGCCACGCCCCCCGACGAGATCCGCGCCGTGATGCGCGGCTGGCTCGACGCCCTCCCCCACCGCCCACCGCCGCCGCCACCCGACTGGGTCCTGTCTTTTGGATCTTCGTGGATCAGGCCTTGGCTCCCCCAGGCCTGGCGGCCTGGGTGGGGGTGCCCCCTGCACGGAGTGCTTGGGGGAGTGCCCCCATTCGCTTCGCTCAAGGCGCCCCACGCGGCGGAGCCGCACATCGACCGCGGCGCAGCTCATACTTGGCCGTATTCGCGCGCGGCGCCTGACATGCCGCTCCGCGGCGTGGGGTAACGCAGCGAGGTGCCGTAGCTGGCGTCGCGGCCCCACGAAGATCCGGAAGACAGGCCCTAGGCCTATCGGCCCGAGTACGTCACGTCCTCGGCGACAGCCCACGGCGCCTCGGCCGGCCCCTGGTGCGCGACGCCGAGGAGCACGCCGACGAAGCCGCCGGCGTCCTCGGTGCTCAACAGCCGCGCGTCGACGGTGGCGTGGACGTCGAGGACACCGTCGGTCACCGTGCCGAAGGAGTAGCGGCGCCCGTCGGAGCGGATCTCCAGCCGCTGCCGGTCGGCGCCGGGGCGGCGGGCCAGGACGGTGTGGGCGCCGCCGGACCGCAGGACGGTCTCGACCACGACGTCGCCTTCGGGGGCGCGCCGCACCCGCTGGGCGACGTAGCGGTCCTGGTGCTGGAACGCGACAAGACCGGTGTGGGCCTCCGACGAGGCCGAAGCCGGGACCCAAGCCGGGGCCTGGACCGTCGCGGCGAACGCGCAGTGGTGCCGGTCCTGTCGGCGGCCGAGGAACGCGGGGCGGCCGAGGGAGGCGAGTTCGTCAGGCGCGGGGGCGAGTGCCAGGTTCGCGCCGTGCCAGCGGTGCGCGACGGGTCCGCGCAGGCCGACCCAGTCGGCGGGGGCGTCCTCGTCGGGCGCCTCGTGGTCGGCGAACCCGGTCAGCATGCCGACGCCGGGGGCGAACACCGGGCCCGCCGGCTCCCAGGAGACCGGCACCAGGAAGACCTCGCGGCCCAGCGTGTGCCAGCCGTCCAGCGGGCGGACGCCCAACACCACGGCCCAGGTGTCCCCTTCGGGCGTGTCGACCAGGTCGGCGTGGCCGACGTTCTGCACGGCGGCGCCCGCCCCCAGGTGGCGGTGGGTCAGCAGCGGGCTGCGCGGGTCGGTCGTATAGGGGCCGGTGGGCGCGGTCGCGGTGGCCGCGGTCACGGCGTGGTTGCGCTCGGTGCCGCCCTCGGCCGCCAGCAGGTGGTAGGCGTCGCCCCGCCGGTAGAGGTGCGGGGCCTCGGCCCAGGCGCCGGCGACCGCGCCGTGCCAGATCACCCGGGTCGGGCCCACCAGGCGGAGCGCGCGGTGGTCGAACTCGCGGAGGTAGATCTCGGCGGGCCCGGTGGCGTCGGCGGCGAGCGTGTCCCGGGTGGCGGTGAACCAGGCGCGGCCGTCGTCGTCGAAGAACAGCGAGGGGTCGATGCCGTCGGCGCCCAGGTCGACCGGCGGCGACCAGGGCCCGGCCGGATCGGTCGCGGTGCTGACGAACGCCGCGCGGCCCCTGCGGTGTTCGGCGACCGTGTAGACGACGTGGAAGCGCCCGTCGTGGTACCGGATGGTGGGCGCCCACACGCCGTCGGAGACGTCGAGCCCGGCCAGGTCGACATGGGCCGGATCCGCCAGCACGTGCCCGACGCGCTCCCACCGCACCAGGTCCCGGCTGCGGTGCACGGGGAGCCCGGGGAAGTAGGTGAACGACGAGGTGACGAGGTAGTAGTCACCGCCGACGCGGCAGATCGACGGGTCCGGGTGACAGCCCGCGACGACGGGACGTATCTCGGCAGCGGACACATCGGCTCCTTGGTGTGTGCGTGGGTGTGGGTGTGCGTGGGTGCGTGGGTGCGTGGGGGTGTGTGGGTGCGTCGGGGTGTGTGGGGCAGGCCACTTGACGAATGACAACGTTGCCATGAGCATAAGGCAACCTCAGACAGGGACAAGCGGGACGCTTCCCCTGTGCGTCAAAGGAGATGTGCATGACCACGCCACCGCGAACTCGTAGCGGCGCAGGCCGATTTCGCCTCGCCCGCGCGCTGACGGCCATAGCCGTGGGTGGCGCCACCACCGTCCTCGCGGGGTGCGGCGCCGGTTCCGACGAGGCGGACGGGCCCGTCACGCTGGAGTTCTGGACCTACAGCCTCAAGGGCGCGGATCCCGCCGCCCAGGCGATCATCGAACGGTACGAGGAGGAGCACCCGGGCGTCACCATCAGGCTCTCCGAGGTCGGTGGCACGGCGGAGACCTCGTCCAAGCTGCTCGCCGCCGACCGCGCCGACGACGTGCCGGACATCGTGCAGGTCGAGTACCGGGCGCTGCCCTCCCTGGTGGTCTCCGGCGTGGTCCGGGACATCACCGACGACGTCGCCGACGCGCGGGAGAACGTCGACGAGAACGTCTGGGCACTCAACAGCGTCGACGACCGGGTCTACGGCGTGCCGCAGGACATCGGCCCCATGATGTTCACCTACCGGGCCGACCTGTTCGAGGAGTACGGGGTCGAGGTGCCGACGACGTGGGAGGAGTACGCGGCGGCGGCCGAGACCATCCACGCCCAGGACCCCGACGTCTACATCGCCAGCTTCTCGGCCAGCCAGTTCGAGTTCTTCGCCGCGCAGGCCGCCCAGGCCGGCTCCCGCTGGTGGAGCGCCGACGACGAGGGGTGGACGGTGGGCATCGCCGACGAGGCGTCGCTGCGGACCGCGGACTTCTGGCAGGACCTCGTCGAACGCGACCTGGTCTCCGTCGAGCCACTGCTCACCCCCGAGTGGAACGCCAAGATCAACGACGGCCGGATCCTCAGCTGGGCGGCCGCCGCCTGGGCGCCGAGCGTGCTGTACTCGGTGGCCCCGGACACCGCCGGGCAGTGGGCCGCCGCGCCGCTGCCGCAGTGGACGCCCGGCGACCCGGCGGTGCCGTTCCAGGGCGGGTCGACCTACCTGATCCCCGAGAAGTCAGAACACGCCGAGGAGGCAGCGGAGTTCGCCGCCTGGCTCGGCGCCTCGGACGAGGGCTCCGAGCTGCTCCTCGACCTGGACCTCTATCCGGGCGGCAACGGCGGGCGGGCGGCCACCCTCGAAAGCGACCCGCCGCGCCTGATGCCCGAGCAGACGGACTTCTACGCGATGGCCGACCAGGTCATCCAGGACACCACGATCCCGATGACCTGGGGTCCCAACGTGAACGTGGCGCAGGGCGCGTTCGGCGACGCGCTCAACCAGGCCGCGCTCGACGGCACCCCGTTCCGCGACGTGTACACGGCCACACAGGAGACCGTCGTCGAGGATCTGGCCAACTCCGGTTACCCGGTGCGGCGATGACCGCGGAGCGGGCCACCACCCTTCCGCCGGGCGCCCGTTCCGTGGGCGGCGCCCGGCGGGAGCAGGCGCCGCCGCGTCGGGGTCGCCAGGCCAGGCGCCGGCTCGTCCCCTGGTTCTTCGTCACCCCGGCCATGGCGTTCTTCGTCGCGTTCCTGCTGGTGCCCATCGGCTACGCGCTGTACCTGAGCTTCCGCGGCCTGCGGGTCGAGGGCTCGGGGGCCTACGGCCGTCGCGTCGAGGGGTTCATCGGCCTCGACAACTACACGGCCGTCTTCAGTGACGCGGAGTTCCTGGCGGGCCTGGGGCGGCTGCTCGGCTACGGGCTGATCGCCGTGCCGAGCGTGCTGGGCCTGGCCCTGCTCTTCGCGCTGCTGCTCGACACGCCGCGGGTACGCTTCGCGGGCTTCGCCAGGACGGCGATCTTCCTGCCCTACGCGGTGCCCGGGGTGATCGCCAGCCTGCTGTGGGGCTTCCTCTACCTGCCGAGCACCAGCCCGGTGAGCTACCTCGCCAAGGAACTCGGCGGCGGCCCGCTCGACATGCTCTCCTACCCGACCCTCTACTTCTCGCTGGCCAACATCGCGCTCTGGTCGGGCGTCGGGTTCAACATGATCATCATCTACACCTCGCTGCGGTCGATCCCGACGGAGATCTACGAGGCGGCGCGGATCGACGGCGCCTCGGAGCGGACCATCGCCCTCCGCATCAAGGTGCCGCTGGTGGCCCCGGCACTCGTGCTGACCGGCCTGTTCTCGATCATCGGCACCATTCAGCTCTACAGCGAGCCGGCGACGCTGCGGCCGATCACGACCACCATCTCCTCGACCTGGGTGCCGCTGATGAAGATCTACCAGGAGGCGTTCATGAA
The DNA here is from genome assembly GCF_054783955.1 of Streptomyces mayteni. Taxonomy (NCBI): domain Bacteria; kingdom Bacillati; phylum Actinomycetota; class Actinomycetes; order Kitasatosporales; family Streptomycetaceae; genus Streptomyces; species Streptomyces mayteni. The sequence continues at coordinate 24,377 of NZ_BAAGPR010000001.1, forward strand.
CGACAACCTGGGCGGGGCCGCGGCGGCCTCGGTCGTCCTGGCCGTCGGCACGCTGCTCGTCTCCCTCGTCGTCCTCCGCTTCTTCCAGCGGCGCACCTTCGGCGGTGACGCGTGAGCGCCGTCGCCCCGAGGGCCGGGGCGCGGACGGCGCCGGTCGCGACCCTGGTGCTGCTGGCCGGCGCGGTGTACTGCCTGGTGCCGGTGGTGTGGGTGCTCGTCGCGTCCTCCAAGTCGCCGCGCGAGCTCTTCACCAGCTTCACCTTCGCGCCCGGCACCGGTCTCTGGGACAACCTCACCACGCTCAGCACCTACGGCGACGGGCAGTTCTGGCGCTGGGGCCTCAACTCGCTGATCTACGCGGGCGGTGGCGCGCTGGCTTCGACGCTGGTCTCGGCGATGGCGGGCTACGGCCTGGCGAAGTTCGCGTTCCGGGGGCGCGAGGTGCTGTTCGGCTTCATCCTGGCCGGGGTCCTGGTACCCGGGATCGTGTTGGCCATCCCGCAGTACCTGTTGCTGGCGGAGCTTGGCCTGGCCGGCACCTACTGGTCGGTCCTGCTGCCCACCGTGATCAACCCGTTCGGGATCTTCCTCTGCCGAGTGTTCGCGCAGGCGGCGGTGCCGACCGAGACGCTTGAGGCGGCGCGGGTGGACGGCAGCGGGGAGCTGCGGATCTTCGCCACCATCGTGCTGCCGATGATGACGCAGGGTCTGGTCACCGTGTTCCTGTTGCAGTTCGTCGGGATCTGGAACAACTTCCTGCTCCCGTTCATCATGCTCTCCGACCAGGACAAGTACCCGATGACGCTCGGCCTCTACTCGTTCCTGGCCAAGGGCGCGGGGGACACCGACCTCTACCCGCTGATCATCGTCGGCTCCGCCCTCTCGATCCTGCCGCTGATCGCCGTGCTCCTGGCGCTGCAACGGTTCTGGCGCGCCGACCTGCTGGCCGGCGGGCTCAAGGGCTGAGCACCGGGCCGCCGTGACCCACGCCGGCGGGGCGTGGGTCACGGCACCCCCCGTCGTCAGTCCTCGACGAGGGTCAGGACGCGGTCGTTGAGCGGCTGGGTCGGCCGGTTGCTCTTGTGGAAGATGTGCCGGTACGCGGTGACCTGACCCGGGGTGACGGACACCGGGTCGTCGAGCACGATCCACCGCACGCCCTCGGTGCAGGGCGGGGTGGTCAGCGAGCCGTCGTACCGGTACTGGTCGCGGCCTTCCGGCAGGAACTCGGCGAGGTCGAACGGCTCGTCGACGGCCGCCTCCTCGCCCTCCTCGGTCGGGAGGTTCGGCCAGAGGTCGGTGAAGGCGGACTCCCCCGCCTCCCGCTCCATCAGCACCCCGACGACGGCGAGTTCGCCGGCGGCGTCCGCGTGGACGAAGTGCATCTCCATCGCGGTGTGTTCGCCGTCCTCCGTGTGCTCACCAATGATCAAAATCGGGTAAGTATTCCTACAAGACGCGGGGGACGATGGCCCCATGACCCGAGCGACGAGGGAACCGCTGCCGGGGCGCGGTCTCGTCCTGGCCGTGCCGGACCGCGGGGCGGGCCCGCCCGCGCTGCCACCGCTGTCCGCCGCGGCGATGCGGGCCGGCGCCGACTGGCCCCACCGGTACGCGGGGTGGCTGGAGGAGTCCGGGCATGGCCCACCGCACCACGGGCGCTGGCGGCTGTCCAGGCGCGACACCCGCACGCCCGGCATCTGGGAGTGCGACCTCGTCGTGGACTGGCCGGACGCCACCCTCGAACTGCTCTGCGGGGGCGGCTGGCACGGCGTGCTGCCACTGCGTCCGGTCTCGGCCCCTGACGCCCCGCGCGTGCGGGCGTACCGGAAGCACGCGCGCGACGGCACCCTCGCGCCCGTGCTGTTGTGGTGGGTGTCGTTCCTGGACGGTTGGCTGCTCCTCGACGGCCACGACCGGGCCGTGGCCGCGCTGGCGGAGGGCCGGCGGCCGGCCTGCGTGGAGCTCGTCCGGCTGCCGGACCACGCCGCGTGGCAGGCGACCGCCGAGGAGATCACCGAGGCGCACGAGGAACGGACGGCGCGCCTGGCCGCGGGCCCTGGCACCGCGCGCCAACGCCGGACGCTGGACGCTGGACCGCCGCTACGCCGAGCTGATCTCCGACCTGCCGTACGAGGCGGCCGCCACCCCCGTGTTCGACCGCGCCCCCGACTGACCTCGGGTCAGCCGATGGAGAGGCCCATGTCGGTCACGTACCAGCGGCCCTCGAGTTCGGTGGTCTCGACCTCGATGCCGATCTGGCCGGGCTCCACGCCGGTGGAGTTCGACACGATGATGTCCTGGAGCGTCTGGCCGTCCACGGTGATCCGCTCGCCGTCGAAGGTGGTCGTCCCGCCCGACTCCGTGCCCTCGGCCGTCTCGACGACGGGCGGCACCCCCGGGTTCTCGGGGAGGAAGGACTCGCGGAGCGCGCTCACTCCCTGCCGCGCCTGCTCGGCCTCGGGCCCTTCGTCCTCGCAGAGTTCGGCGGTGTTGGCCACGGGCGTACCGTCGGCGCCCTCGGTCGCCATGGCGAGGCAGGCGTCCACGGGCTGGTCCTCGACGATCGCGGTGACCCAGGCCGCCACCGCGTCACCGGCGGTGGCCTGGCCGCTGCCCGGCCCCGCGGCCTGGGAGTCGTCCGAGTCGTCGGAGTCCGCGGCGGCGTCGGACTCCTCGGGGGACGCCGACGACTCGCCGGCGTCCGAAGGCGTGTCGGCCGACTCCTCGGACTCGTCCGAGCAGGCCGTCATGGCGAGTGCCGCCACCAGGGCGAGCACGCCGATGCCGCCGACCCGGCGCACCGCCGTCGACTTCGCACGTCTCATCTCGTTCCTCACGTCGCCGTCCTGACCTCGCGCAGGCCCGTACGGTACGCCAACGGCACCGCCGCGGACGACTTCGCGGCGGTGCCGTGGGACGGTCAGCGACCTTCGCCCGGCGGGGTGCCGCAACTCAGGCCGCCGGGGCCGCCGATCTGTACGGAGCTGAAGAAGTCCCGGTAGCTGGGGAAGAAGTTGCCCTTCCCGGTCGGCCCCGCGGAGGTGACGGCCGTGCAGCCGCTGTAGTCCACGTCCGACCAGAGGTAGATGGTGGACCCGGTACGGTTCCAGTCCGACCTGGCCCGGTCGTCCATGCCGAGCGCGGCGAGATCCGGGGTGCTGGCGTCCAGCGCGATCATGTCGCCGGTGCCGTCGAGACCGGAGAACATGCAGTAGTGGCCGTCAGGACATCGGTCGTACCCGTCGGCCGCCTGCGCCGCGGTGGCCGGCAGCACCGTGGCGGCCACGGCCGCCGCCAGCAGGAGAGAGGCGCGCGTCGATTTCCTCATCCACTCACACTCCTTGATCGGCTCGAAGTGCCCGACGCTATCGGGAGACGGCCACGACGGGGAGACCCGTGACGCGGTCGGGGGCTACTCGGTGATCTCGTCGGTGCCGGGACCGCCCCAGAGCCGGTCGGTGCCCGGACCGCCGACGAGGGTGTCGTCGCCCCGGCCGCCGAAGACGATGTCGTCGCCTTCGCCCGCGTCGACGTGGTCGTCGCCCGAGTCCGCGTACACGATGTCGTCGCCGCCCGACGCCTCGATGTGGTCGTCGCCTGCGCCGCCCCACAGGTACTGGTTCCTGCCGTCGCCCATCAGGTGGTCCATGCCGTCGCCGGCGAGCATGACGACGCCGCCCATGAGCATGTCGTCGCCGCTCCCCCCGATGACGGTGTGGGCGGAGTGCGCGTGGAGTTCGTCGTTCCCCGCGCCGCCGTCGACGACGGAGACGCCGGGCGACTCGGTGAACGCCGTGTCGTCGCCGTCGCCGAGCAGGACCTTGATGCTGTCGGAGCGCGGGCCGTCCGCCGGCAACTCGCAGACCACCCGGGTCGCGTCGTTCGGGTCGGGTTGGGCGCAGTGGTCGCCGGCCCTGATCGGCACCTCGTCGTTGAACGCGATCCGCCGCACGTCCCCGCCACCCGGCATATCCATGACCTGGAGGTCGTTGGCCTGCCCAGGGGCGGCGCGGAAGGTGATCGACTGGCGGCCCCGGTCGGCACCGACCGTGGCCGTGCCGCCGGTCGTTCCGCCGGTCGTGGCGGCGGCCGCGGCGGCTGGCCAGGTCAGGGTGGCCGAGGTCAGGAGGGCCAGGGCCGTGGCGGCGCCTGCCGAGGAGATCCGTAACAGAGACATGGGGCGTCCTCACCGCGAATCAGAGCTGTCATGGACTTAACAACTCTGCTGCCACTCGGCCCTCCCGTCCACCATTCGGTGGCAAGCCCACCGCGAAACCAGCGCCCCGCGCGCACCATGGATCGCGCCAACGTCCGTACGCACATGGGAAAATGGTGGGCCGGACACGTCGCGGCCGCACAGCCGGCTTGGGGGTTGCCATGGACATCCGGCTCCTCGGGCCGCTGGAAGTGCTCGCGGACGACGGCACGCCGCTGCCCGTGACCGCGCCCAACCTGCGCACCGCCCTCGCCGCGCTCGCGCTGCGCGCGGGGCAGGTGGTGCGAATCGAGGAGCTCGCGGAACAGCTCTGGGGCACGGAACCGCCCCCGAGCGCCGCGGCGACGCTCCGCAACTACGTCATGCGGCTGCGCAGGATCGTCCCCGGTGAGCGGATCACCACCGAGTCGGGCGGCTATCGCCTGCGCGCCGACCGGTCCGAGACCGACCTCGGCCGGTTCGAGGAAGGGGTGCGGCTCTCCCGCGCGCTCTCCGCCGAGGAGCCGGCGCGGGCCGCGGCCCTGCTCGAGCGGGCGCTCGGCCTGTGGCGCGGCGTCCCGCTCTGCGACCTCAGCGACTCGCCGCTCCGCGCCTTCGAGCAGCCCCGACTCGAAGGGGTGCGGCTCTCCGCGCTCGAGGAGCGGTTCGAGCTGATGCTCGCCCTCGGCGAGCAGACCATCATCGTCGACGAGGTGGTGGCGGCGGCCAGAACCCACCACCTGCGCGAGGGGTTCACGCGCCAGGCGATGGTGGCACTGCACCGCTGCGGCCGCACGCCCGAGGCCCTGGCGGCCTACCGGGAGACGCGGGAGCGGCTGGTCGAGGAGCTGGGCATCGAACCGAGCGCCGCGCTGCGGGCGTTGGAGGCGGCGCTGCTGCGGGACGAACCCGATCCGGCGCCTCCGACGCGGCCGGCCGCCTCCGTGACGGCCACGGCCACGAGCGCGTCCGCGGTGTTCCCGCCCAGCACCACCACCTTCGTCGCCCGCGGCCTCGAACTCGCCAGACTGCGTGGCTGGCTCGGCGACGCGGCGGTCGCCCCGGCGGTCTGTCTGATCGACGGTCCCGGCGGGGTCGGCAAGTCGGCGCTGGCGGTGCGCGCGGCCCGCGAGGTCGCCGACCGCTTTCCGGACGGCCTGCTGTATGTCGACCTGCGCGGCGCCGACCCGCGCGATCCGCCGCTCGACGTGACCGAGGCGCTGGCCCGGCTGCTCGCCGCCCTCGGCACGCCGAGCAAGGCGATCCCGCCGGAGCCGGCCGCGGCTGCCGCGTTCTACCAGGAACGGCTGCGCGGGCGGCGGGTGTTGGTCCTGCTGGACAACGCCCTCGACGCGGCGCGGGTGGCGCCGCTGCTGCCCGAGGAGCCCGGTTCCGCGGCCCTGGTGACCAGCAGGCTCGCGCTCACCGGGGTTCGCGGGGGGCACCATCTGCACCTCACCACCCTCACCACCGCGGAGGCGGTCACGCTGGTGCGCACCGTCGCGGGCGACGCCGGGAGCGGCGCGGCGCCCGGGGAGTGGGCGAAGCTGGTGGGCCAGTGCGGCCACCTGCCGCTGGCGTTGCGCATCATCGCCGCCCGGATGGCGGCCCGCCCGCGCTGGCGCGTCGGTGACTGGACGGCCGTCCTCGACGACGAGCGCTCCCGGATGGACGAACTGACCGCGGACGACGTCGACCTGCGGGCCAGCCTGATGGTGAGCATCGACCAACTCGCCGCGGGCACCGACCCGGCGGGGCGGCGCGCGGCGGAGATCTTCCCGCTGCTCGGCGCGGTCGCGGTGCGGTCGTTCGGCACCGACACGGTGGCGGCGCTCGCCGACTGCCAGGAGGCGGAGGCCAGGGCGGCGCTCGAGCGGCTGACCGACGCCCAGATCGCCGCGAGCCCCCGGCCCGGCGTCTACGTGCCGCACGACCTGGTGCGTTCGGCGGCGGCCTGGCAGGCCGCCCGCCTGCCGGCCCGGCCTCGGGACGCACGGGTGGCGGGGCTGGCGCGGTGGTACCTCGGATCCCTGCACCGGGTGAACACGCCCCTCGCCCTGCAGCGGCGCTACGACACGCGGTACCGGGCGGGCGCCGAACGGTATCCGGTCGGGCGGGAGTTCGGCTCCGTCGACGAGTCGCTGCCCTGGGCGGACGAGGTGCTGGAGGACGTGCTCTGCCTCGCCGAGCAGCTGTCGGCGCCCGAGTACGACGACGCGGAGCAGCAGCTGGGTGAACGGCCGCTGTCCGCCTTCTCGTTGGAGGCCGTCCAGGCCCTGGAGAGCTACTTCGCGATGCGGCTGGCCTGGCGCGCGCAGCGCCTGCTGTGCGAGATCACCCTGACCGTGGGCCGGCGCCGGGCGGATCGGTTCGCCCAGGCCGTGGCCTACGCGCAGCTGGGCAAGGTGGCCGGGCAACAGGGCCGCGGCGCCGAGGGGCTCGACCTGCTGGAACGGAGCATCGAGCTGTACCGGGCGACCGGCGAGGAGACGGAGGCCGTCGCGGCCTCGCTGAACCTGGTGCCCTGCCTGGGGTCGATGGGTCGGCTGACCGAGGCCGTGGCCGTCGCGGAACGGACGCTGGCCGACGCCGTCGCCGCGGGCATCGAGGAGATGCGCCCACAACTCGTCAACAACCTCGGGCGCTGCCACCTGTTCCTCGGCGACCACGCGGCGGCGCTCCGGCTGCTGACGTCGAACTACGAGACGGCCACGCTCCCCTACGAGCGGACCATGTGCGCCAGCGTGCTGGTCGAGTACCACCTGGAGGTGGAGGAGTTCGAGAAGGCGCTGCACTGGTCGGACCTGGCGCTCCGGCACGCCTCCGAGCAGCCGTTCGACCCGTTCGTGATGGCCCAACAGCGCACCTGGCTGGCCACGGCCCTGCGCGGCCTCGGCCGGGAGGACGCGGCGCGAGCCCAGGAGACGCGGGCGCGGGAGGTACTCGACGACCTCAACAGCCGGGAGAACAGCCACCTGCGGGCGCGCGTCACCAGGAAGATCTCGCTGATCTAGCCGCCCTGACCTGGGCGGCTACGCGTCGGTTACGGCTCGGTTATGGCGCACGCCTAGCGTGAGTTCCGCTGGCGCATCCGAGCGCGGTCCGTACATGGTCCGGACGCGCGAGGTGTGCTGGGGGGGAACCTCGACCGCCCGTCACCGGGTGACGGGCGGTCGAGGCACGAAGCGACCGCGCGCCCCGTGCCGCTCGGTCACCGCCCGCCTCGGACGACGGTGACCGAGCAGAGCGCGTGGTGGACCAGGGCCTGGCTCACCGAGTCCAGGAGCGGCTTGGTGAAGCCGCCGCCTCCCCTGGCGCCGACGACGAGCGGTTGGGCGGTCCCGCTCGCCTCGATCAGGGCCTCGCGGGGGTCGCCGTCCGCCACCCGCTGTCGGACCGTGACGTCCGGATACCTTTCGCAGCGGCCGGCGAGCACCTGTGCCAGCAGGCGTGCCGCGCTCGCCGCGTCCGTGGTGCCCGACGGCCGGGTGTGCGGGGCGACGAGCTCCGCTCCAGCACCGGGACCGCGAAGCCCGGCCCGACGCCGCCCGGCTTCCCTGGCGGCCCGCACCACGGCTGTCGCATTTCGCGTCGCGGGGCGCTCACCTGGTGGGCTCGCGGTTGTAGAGCCTCCTGGCCCACAGGTAGCCGCCCAGGGCGATCAGCGCGCACCAGCCGATCGTCAGGGTCGCGCCGTCGCCGATCGGGGTGCCGAGCAGCAGCCCGCGCAGGGTCTCGATGAACGGGGTGAACGGCTGGTACTCGGCGAACCACCTCAGCCCCGCGGGCGTCGAGTCGGTGGGGACGAACCCGCTGCCGACCATGGGCAGGATCATCAGCGGCAACGGCAGGTTGCTCGCGGTGGCGACGTTCCTGGTCACCATGGACAGCGCGACGCACAGCCAGGTGAGCGCGAAGGTGATCAGCACGAGCACGCCGAGGACGCCGAGCCACTCGCCGAGGTGTGCGGTGGGCTCGAATCCCACCAGCAGCGCGACGCCGAGCACGACGGCGATGCTCAGCAGGGTCTGGATCAGGCTGCCCAGCACGTGGCCGGTGAGCACCGAGACGCGGGCGATGGTCGACGCCGTCGCCAGCCCCGGCGGTCAACTCCTGCCGTGGCTCACCGGCTACATGTACCCGGCGGAGATGCGGTTCGCCGACCTCGACTACGCCCGGGCGGCCACCTCGTTCTTCTTCGACCGGCTCCTGGAGGCCGGAACCACGACCGCGTGCGTCTACACCACCACCCACCCGCTCGCCACCGACGCCTTCTTCGCCGAGGCGCACCTGCGGAGGCTTCGGATGGTCTCCGGCAAGCTGCTGATGGACGACGACAACGGCGGCACGGTACCCCCGGAATACCTCGCCGTCTCCCCCAGGTTCGCGCTGACCTCCACCCTCGGCGCCCTGCGCATGGCCGGCCGCCTCTACCAGGAGTCCCGCCACACCGGCGAACCACTGTGGGTCCAGTCCCATCTCGCCCAGAACCGCGACGAGGTGGACGCGGTGCTGGAGAAGTTCCGTGACCTGCGCCCGCGTTCCTACCTGGACGTCTACGACAGGTGCGGCCTCGTCGGCCCGCGCGGCATGTGGGGCCACGCGGTGTGGATCGACGACGCCGACCGCGCCCTCCTCGCCAACTCGGGCGCCGGCGCCGCCTTCAATCCCACCTCCAACCTCTTCCTCGGCAGCGGCCTGTTCGACCTGGACCGCGCCGGCCGAGCCCGCGCCCGCGTGGCGCTCGGCACCGACGTGGGCGGCGGCACCAGCTACTCGATGCTCCAGACCATGAACGAGGCCTACAAGGTCGTCGCCCTGCGCAACACCTACCCCGACCGCGTCCCCGAGCAGGGCCGCAAGACCCTCACCGCGCTGCGCGCCTTCTACCTGGCCACCCTCGGCGGCGCCCGCGCGCTCCACCTCGACGAGCACATCGGCAGCTTCCGCAAGGGGCGGGAGGCCGACTTCGTCGTGCTCGACTGGGCGGCCACCCCCCTCCTCAAACGCCGCACCGAGGCGGCCGGCACCTTCAGGGAACGCCTCTTCGCCCTCGCCACCCTCGGCGACGACCGCGCCGTCAGGCAGACCTACGTCCTCGGCGTACCGGCTCTCTCGACCGGGGTCCAGCCGGGGTCTACCCAGGGTGGGGGGTGTCGGGTTGGAGCAGGGCCGCCGCCAGTTTCTGGAGCCGGGCGCCGCGGCTCGCCTTGACGAGGACGACGTCGCCGCCGCGCAGCATGCTGTCGAGGGTGGCGAGGGCGGCGGTCTGGTCGTGGATGTGGACGGCGTGGACTCCGGCGGCGCCCGCGGCGGCCGAGATCCACGCGGCGTCGGGGCCGCCGACGGTCACCACGTGGTCGATGCCGAGCTCGCCGGCCAACGCGCCGACGGCCTCGTGGGCGGCGCGGCTGTCGTCGCCGAGTTCGCCCATGGCGCCGAGGACGGCGAAGGTGCGGCGGCCGGCTTCGCGGCCGATGGCGGCGAGCGTGGTGAGCGAGGCGCGCATCGCGTCGGGGTTGGCGTTGTAGGCGTCGTTGATGACGGTGACGCCGTCGGGGCGGTCGTGGGTCTCCATCCGCCAGTGCGAGCGGGCGGTCGCCGCCGAGAGCAGGACGGCGGTCCTTTCGACGCCGAGGCCGGCCTCGCGGGCCACGCACGCGGCGGCGAGGGCGTTGGCGACATGGTGCCGGCCGAGGAGCCTCAGGCGCACCGGCGCGGAGCCCTCCGGGGTGCGGAGGGTGAAGCGCGGCCGGCCGGCGTCGAGTTCGACGTCCTCGGCCCGGAGGTCGGCGCCCGGGGCCTGGCCGTAGAAGATGACGCGGGCCCCCGTTCGCCCGGCCATGGCGCGCACGAGGGGGTCGTCGGCGTTGAGCACCGCGAGGCCCTCGGCGGGCAGGGCCTCGACGAGTTCGCCCTTGGCCTCGGCGATCCGGTCCCGGCCGCCGAACTCGCCGAGGTGCGCGGTGCCGACGTTGGTGACGACGGCGATCCGGGGCGGGGCAAGCGAGGTCAGCCCGCGGATGCGTCCGACGCCGCGGGCACCCATCTCCAGGACGAGGTAGTGGGTGTCGGTCGTGGCGCGGCTGACGGCGGCGGCGAGTCCGACGGTGCTGTTCGCGTTGCCGTCGGTGGCGACGGTGGGCCCGACGTCGGACAGCAGTGCGGCGACCAGGTCCTTGGTGGTGGTCTTGCCGGCCGATCCGGTGATGCCGACGACCCGGGTGGCCGGCAACCGGCGGACGAGGTGGTGGCCGAGCAGCGGGAGGGCGGCCCGGACGTCGCCCACCAGGACGGCCGGCGCGCCGACCCGGCGGGCCGCGAGCACGGCCACGGCTCCCGCCGCGACGGCGGCCCGCGCGTAGGCGTGGGCGTCGGAGTGGGTGTTCCCCAGGGCGACGAACAGCGAACCCGGCGTGGCCCTGCGGGAGTCGAACACGGCGGGCCCCCACACCCGCGCCGCCGGGTCGGGGACGTCCGTCAGCGTGCCCCTGACGGCCGCGGCGATCTCGGACAACGACAGCGGGACCACGGTTCCTCCTTGCCGCCGGGTACCGGCCAGGACCCACCGAATACCCGTGCACCCGGGGAAATCCCCGCGTAGTCGAACGATTCGCTCTCGGGTTCCCTCGTTCGGGTGCGGCGGCCGAACCGAGGACCGGGAGATCGGGGGTTCCAGGCACTGTCGTAGCATCGCCGGCATGCAGCGCCATCGACCCGCGGTCCCCCTCTCGGGGTTCGTGGGCGCGGTCGTGACGGGGCTGCTGCTGCTCCTGTGCGCCTGTCTGTTCGGCGACTCCGTGCCACTCGGCGTGCCGGACGCGCACCACGTCGCGCCGGCCGCCACCGAAGCGCGGGACCCGGGCGAGGCGCACCACGGCGGCTGCGAACCGCCGGGCCAGGACTGCCCGATGGCAACCGCCCAGGCACCCGCCCCCGCCGGGTCCGCGGTGGACGCGGCGCCTACCGGCGTGGCCGCCGGCCACTCCCCCGGGTCGCCTTCGCCCGCCCCGGTCGGCGCGCCACCGTGCCCGCGGCCGCCGCCCGATCTCGACCGGTTGTGCGTGAGCCGGACCTGACCAGGACCGCCCGTCCCCGCCTGGCGGGGGCGTACGGGCGTCGCGTCATGTCCGCAACCAGCTCGCGCTCACGAGGGATGCACCCTGCCATGGCTTCACCGGCCACGCGGTTCGGCTCCGCCGTCAGCCCCGTCCACTCGCCCGCGGCCTCCCGGGCGTCCGGGTACGGAGCGGCGCTGTGGGCGGCGCTGTGCGTGCTGCTGCCGGTGGTCGGGCCGGCGTGCCTGGCCGACCATCTGCCGTCGGGGCTGGCGCTGCCGCTGTTCGCCGTGGTCGCGTGCGGCGGCGCGGTGCTCGCGGCCCGTCGGCCGCTCTCCGAGCGGCAGGCGCTCGCCGCGCTCGCCGGGGCGCAGGTCGCCTTCCACGTCGGCTACACCCTGCCGGGGGCCCCCGGCGCCGTCGCGCCGGCGGGGCACGGCTCGGGGGAGGCGTTGGCCGGCCTCGCGGTGGCCGTGCTGCTCGCGGCCCGACTGCTCGGCGTCGTCGAGACGTTGGCCCGGCCGCTCGGCATGGCGCTGCGCGCGGCCCGCGGCGGCCTGGCCGCGCCGCGGTGGGCGTGGGCGTGGGCCGGAGCGCGGCTGCCGGAGTTGCGGCTGGTGCGGGCAGTGGGGCGGTCGGCGGTGGCCGTCGGCCGCCTCGCCGCGCGCCGCGAGACGGGGCCGGGACCGCCCGGCCGGCGGCCGAGCCCACGACCGCGCCTCCGCGCCCCTGCCGATCCTCGCCACTCCTCCTTCCCTCCTCTCCTCCCTTCCCTGTCTTCTCTGTCTTTCCGCCCGCCCCGGGCCGCCCTGCCCTCCTGACCTGACCAGGAGCGGGGTTCGGCCGCCCGGCGCGCGGCCGAACTCCCGAAAAGGGGTACCCCCATGACCATCACATCGCTGCCGCGCGCCCGAGCGGCGGGGGCGCTGCTGTGCGCCGTCGTGGCCATCGGCGCCGTCCACGCGCCGCCGGCGTCGGCGCACACCGGCCTCACCTCCTCGGATCCCGCCGACGGCGCGGAGCTGAGCACGGCGCCCGCATCCGTCACGCTGACCTTCAGCGACCCGATGGACGCCGAGTACAGCCAGGTGGCCGTCACCGACGCCGACGAGAGCTCGGTCACCGAGGGCGAGCCGCGGGTCGACGGTTCCCTGGTCACCCAACCCCTGGCCGCCGATGTCCCGCCCGGCCGGTACGCCGTCGCCTACCGGGTGGTCTCGGCCGACGGCCATCCCGTCTCCGGCGGCCTCGGTTTCCGCGTCGCCGGGGCCGGCGCCGAGGGATCCGGCCGGTCGGCGCCCGCCGACGCCCCGACCGACGACCCCGCCGACGACCCGGTCGACGAGCCGCAGCCCGTCGTGGCCAGGGACGAGTCCTCCGGCCTCGGGGTGGGCATGGCCGTGGTGCTCACCGCGCTGATCGCGGTCGGCGGGGTGGTCTCCTACGTCGTGCGTCGCAGGGGTGAGCGCGGTGACGACTGACGGCACCCGGGTGGCCCGGCGCTCGGCCCGGTGGGCCGCCGGCGGCGTCGCCGTGGCGGGGGCCGCGCTGGTGGGCTCGGTCCGGTTCGGCGGCGGGATACCCGAGTCGCTTCCCGGGCTGGCGGACGCCGGCCAGGTCACGGCCTGGGGGCTCCCGTTGGCCCGGGGCGTGGCGGACGGTGCCGCCGTGGCGACCCTGGCGCCGCTGCTGCTGGTGACGGTCCTGGCCGGACCAGGTCCTGAACGGCTCGGGGCGCGGGCGCTGCGCGCGCCGCTGTTCGCGGCGGGAGCCGCCGCGGTCTGGCTGCTCGCCTGCCTCGCCGGGGTGGTGCTGACCGCCTCCGATCTGCTGGGGCGCCCCGTCGGCGAGTTGACCGACCCGGCGGTGCTGGTCGATGTCGCGCTCAACGCGCCGGCCGCCCGGGCGTCCGCGCTCAGCGGCCTGGCAGCGCTCCTGCTGGCGACCTTCCTGCCGGCGGTCACCCGGGTCACCGGGGCCCGGATCGCGGTGCTCGTGGCGCTGGCGGGGCTGCTGCCGCCGGCGTGGGCCGGGCACGCCGCGTCGTCGGGGAACCACGACACGGCCGTCCTCGGTCTCGCGGTGCACATCGTGGCCGCGACGGTGTGGGTCGCGGGCCTGCTCGCGGTGGTCGGCACCGCCCTGTGGTCGCGGCCGTGGGCCGCCGACGCCGCGGAGCGGTTCGGCCGGCTGGCGGCCTGGTGCCTGCCAGCGGTGGCCCTCTCCGGCCTGGCCGGCGCGTGGGTCAGGCTGGACGGGCTCGGGCAGCTGTTCTCCACCAGGTACGGACTGCTGTTGGTCGCGAAGGCGGTCGCGCTCGCCGCGCTGGCCGCCTGCGGCGCGGCGCACCGAAGGCGCGCGCTGCCGGCGCTCCGGGCCGGGCGGGGCGTCGCGTTCGTCCGGCTCGCGACGGTGGAACTGCTGGTGATGGCCGCCGCCGTGGGGTTGGCGGTGGGACTGTCCCGCAGCCCCACGCCGGCCGGGGCACCGCTGCCGTACTCGCCGGCGCGGGAGTTGCTCGGCTTCCCGATGCCCGAGCCGCTGGGCGACTTCCCCTGGACGCCGCTGTTCACGCAGTGGCGGCTCGACCCCGTCTTCGCGCTGGCCGTCGGGCTGGCGGCCGTCGCCTACGCGATCGGGGTGCGCCGGCTGCGTGCCCGCGGTGACCGCTGGCCGGTCGGGCGGACGGTCTCCTGGTTCCTCGGCCTGGCCGTGGTGGTGGCGGCGACGATGAGCGGCCTGGCCGAGTACGGCAGGGTGCTGTTCAGCGTCCACATGGGCCAGCACATGGTCCTCGCCATGACCGCGCCCATCCTGCTGGTGCTCGGCGCGCCCGTCACCCTGGCGTTGCGGGCGCTGCCGTCCACCGGCAGAGCCGGCCGGCGCGGCCCGCGCGAGTGGCTGCTCGCCCTCGTGCACAGCCGCTACCTGCGGGTGGTCTCGCATCCCGTGGTGTCAGGGACGCTCTTCGTCGGCAGCGCGTTCGCCGTCTACTACACCCCGCTGTTCGGCATGTTGATGCGCAGCCACTACGGGCACACGGCGATGCTGGCGCACTTCCTGCTCGTCGGGGCGCTGTTCTTCTGGGTGATCATCGGCGTGGACCCGGGCCCGCGCCGGCCGCCGTACCTGGCGCGGCTGATCACGCTGATCATCACGATGCCCTTCCACTCCTGGTTCGCCATCTCGCTGATGAGCAGCTCCGACCTGCTCGGCCGCGACTGGTGGGAGGCCGTCGCGCGGCCGTGGGGGGCGTCGCCGGCCGACGACCAGTACGCGGCCGGCGCCATCGCCTGGGCCACCGGCGACATCCCGATCCTGGTCACGCTCGTCGCGCTGTCCTTCCAGTGGGTCAGGTCGGACTTCCGGGAGGCGAGGCGCGTGGACCGGGCCATCGCGCGCGGCGGCGCGGCGGACCCGCTGGCCGCCTACAACGCCTACCTGGCCAGGCTGCACGGCCACGCGCCCGACACCGTCGCCGCAGTCGAGCGCGCCCCGGTTCCCGGATCGTCCCCGCCGGGAGACGACCGGGAGGGTCACCCGCGATGACCGCCCCCTGCCGGACACCGAACCGTTCCCACGTCGTTCCCCCGACCACCTGGAGATCCCGTGAAACGACAGCTCTACGCCCTGGCGGTCGTCGTGGCCGCCTTCGCCGCCGCCCTCCTGCCCTTTCTCGCCCTCTCGCCCGACGACGAGGCGGACGCCGCCACCGGCGAACCCGTGGAGACGGTGCGGGCGGACAGCCATCGGCTGTCGGAGCCGGCGGAGAGCGAGCTGACCGTGGTCGAGTTCCTCGACTTCGAGTGCGAGGCGTGCGGCGCGATGTACCCCATCGTGGAACGACTGCGCGAGGAGTACGGCGACCGCGTGACGTTCGTCGCCCGCTACTTCCCGATGCCCGGGCACCGCAACGCCGAGCCGGCCGCACGCCCCGTCGAGGCGGCCGCCGGGCAGGGCCGGTTCGAGGACATGTACGACCGGCTGTTCACCACCCAGGCGGAGTGGGGCGAGGCCCAGGAGTCCAGGGAGGACGTCTTCCGGGGCTTCGTCGCGGAACTCGGCCTGGACATGGCCGCCTACGACACCGCGGTGGCCGCCCAGGAGACGGCCGAACGCGTGCGGGCCGACGTCCGGGACGGCCTGGCCCTGGGCGTCCAGGGCACCCCGACCTTCTTCCTCGACGACCAGCTCGTCCAGACCCCCTGGACCTACGAGGACTTCGCGGCCCTCATCGAGAACCGCCTCGGATGACCGGCCGCGCAGGACCCGCCCCGCGTGGCGTCCTGGCCACCGGATCGAGCACCATGGCCCCAGCCCCGGAACGGAAAGGCCGACGTCGGATCGAAATCCGGATCAACCCCGCCTGCTCCAAGTGCCGCTCCGCGCTGACCCTGTTGGACGCGGAGGGCGCGCGGTACACGGTGCGGCGCTACCTGGAACAGCCGCCGACCATAGCCGAGCTGGCGGAGGTGCTGGGACGACTCGGGCTGGAGCCCTGGGACATCACCCGGCTCGCCGAGCCGGAGGCGGTCCGGCTCGGCATGGACGGCTGGGAGCGCGACGCCGCGCACCGCGACCGCTGGCTCCTGGCCCTCGCCGAGCAGCCGGTCCTCATCCAACGCCCGATCATCACGGCGGACGACGGAACGGCGGTGGTGGGCCGGTCACCCGAGGCCGTGCGGTCCGTCCTGCCCTGAGCCGGCGGCCGACGACGCCCGGCGCCAGGCGCCGTCGGCGAGGAGGCGCAGGCCGTTGAGGCCGACGATCACGGTGGAGCCCTCGTGGCCCGCCACGCCGAGCGGCAGCGGCAGGTTGCCGACCAGGTCCCAGACGACCAGCCCGGTGATGAAGACGCCGGCGATCACCAGGTTCTGGATCACCAGGCGGCGGGCGCGCCGGGAGAGGTTCACGACCGCCGGGATGGTGGCGAGTTCGTCGCGGACGACGACGGCGTCGGCGGTCTCCAGGGCCAGGTCGGAGCCGGCGCGGCCCATGGCGACTCCGGTGTGCGCGGCGGCCAGCGCGGGGGCGTCGTTGACGCCGTCGCCGACGACGAGCACCTTCCGGCCGGCGTCCGTCAACTCCCTGACGGCCGCGACCTTGTCCTGCGGCAGCAGCCCGGCGCGGACCTCGGTGATGCCGACCTCGGCGGCGAGCCGGTGGGCGGCGCGCGGGTTGTCGCCGGTGAGGAGGACGGGGGCGGTGCCGGTCAGCTCGCCCAGCGCGGCGACGGTGGCGGCGGCCTCGTCGCGGAGCCGGTCGGCGACGCCGAGCACGCCCACCGGGGTGCCGTCCACGGTGACCAGGACGGCGGTGCGACCGTCCTGTTCGAGCCCGGCGACCACGGCGGCGGCCGGGCCCCGGTCGCCGGCGTCGAGCAGCCGGGCGGGGCTGCCGACCGCGACCGCCCGGCCGTCGACCGTGGCGGTGACGCCGACGCCCGGGGTGGAGGCGAAGTTCTCGGCCGGCGGGATCGCGAGGTCGTGGGCGGCGTCCACCACGGCGCGGGCCAGCGGGTGTTCGCTGGGGTGCTCGGCCGCCGCGGCGAGCCGCAGGAGCTCGTCCTCTGTGAGTTCCGAGCCGTCGAGCGGGAGGACGTCCGTCACCCGCGGGGTGCCCTCGGTCAACGTGCCCGTCTTGTCGAGCGCGGCCGCGTCCACCTGCCCGAGCCGCTCCATCACCACCGCCGACTTCACCAGCACGCCGTGCCGGCCGGCGTTGGCGATCGCGGACAGCAGCGGCGGCATGGTGGCGAGCACCACGGCGCAGGGCGAGGCGACGATCATGAAGGTCATCGCGCGCAGCAGCGTGGACTGGAGGTCGGCGCCGAACAGCAGCGGCACCACGAACAGGGCGAGGGTGGCCGCGACCATGCCGAGGCTGTAGCGCTGCTCGACCTTCTCGATGAACAGCTGGGTGGGTGCCTTGGTCTCGGACGCCTCCTCGACCATGGCCACGATCCGGGCGATCACGGAGTCTGCGGGATCGCGCTCCACCCGCACCCGGAGGGCGCCGGTGCCGTTCAGCGTGCCGGCGAACACCTCGTCGCCCACTCCCTTGGCGACCGGCAGGGGCTCGCCGGTGATGGTCGCCTGGTCGACGTCGCTCGCGCCGTCCACCACCCGGCCGTCGGCGCCGATCCGCTCGCCGGGTCGCACCAGGATGACGTCGCCCACGGCCAGCAGCTCGGTGGGCACGGTCTCCTCGCCGGCGTCGCCTTCGCCCTCGCCGGTCAGCCTGGTGGCCGTGTCGGGGGCGAGGTCGAGCAGGCCGCGCACGGAGTCGGCCGTCCGCGCGGTGGCGATCGCCTCGAGCGCGCCCGAGGTGGCGAAGATGACGATCAGCAGCGCCCCGTCGAGCACCTGGCCGATGGCGGCCGCGCCGAGCGCGGCGACCACCATCAGCAGGTCGACGTCGAGCGTCTTCTCCTTCAGGGCCCGCAGGCCGGCCAGGCCGGGCTCCCAGCCGCCGGTCGGATAGACGGCCGCGAGGAGCGGGCCCCACGTCCAGGCCGGCGCCCCGGCCAGGTAGAGCGGCAGCGCCACCAGGAACAGCGCCAGCGCGGCCGCCGCCCAGCGCGCCTCGGGCACCGCGAGGATCCTGGTGCGCCGCCGGGGCGGCGCCGCGTCGCGGACGGCGTCGCCGGGCCCGGCCGGGCGCGTGAGGGTGGAAGACATCGCAACGGGTCCTTAGGCAGAGAGGGGCGGAGGGTTCTCCGGCCCAGCCACCATAACAGGAATACATGAACATGAATTCATGCGTTCATGCGGTCGCGTACCCTGGGCCCATGGGTCACGGAGCAGCACCGTCCACCAGCAGCGTCCCGCCGCCCGCCCGGCTGGACGCGGCGAGCGCGGCCAAGGTCGCGGCCACACTCCAGGCGCTGGCCACCCCCTCCCGGCTGCTGATCCTCGCCCGGCTGCGCGAGGGCCCGCTGCCCGCGACCGAGTTGGCCGCCGAGGTCGGCATGGAGCAGTCCGCCTGCTCCCACCAGCTCCGCCTGCTGCGCAACCTCGGCCTGGTGGCCGGCACCCGCAAGGGCCGCTCCGTCGTCTACTCCCTCTACGACAACCACGTCGCCGCGCTTCTCGACCAGGCCCTCTACCACGTGGAGCACCTGCGCCTCGGCATCAGCGACGCGCCACCCGCCGCGGAGTGAACCGCTGGCCGCGGCCCGCGCCACGAAGAGCTGACAGGCGGGCCTAGCGGGTGCGTTCCGCGCCCCAGAGGGGGAGGCGTTCGAAGAAGGCCACGGCGTCGCCGCGCCAGTGCGGGCGCCAGCCGGCCGCTTCTTCGGCGGCCGCTCGGGCGGTGTGGAGGATGTCGTCGCGGAGCAGGTCGTCGACGCCGTGCCGCAGGGCGATCTCGCGCACGGCGTCGACGGTGCTCGGCGGGCAGTCGGGCGCGGCGAGCGCCGCTTCCACGGTGTCCCGCTCCGTGGGGGTGACGGCCGCGAGGATGGCGCGGACGGCGTAGGTGCGGCGTCCCGCGCGGAGGTCGGAGCCCGCTGGTTTGCCGAGCACCTCGGGATCGCCGAACAGGTCGAGGTAGTCGTCCCGCAGGGTGCCGCTGATGCCGACGAGCGTCGCGTACCTGCGCAGCCGGGTGTCGTGGGCCGCGAGGTCCTCGCCGGCGGCGAGCAGGCCGAGGCGGAGCGGGGCGAGGACCGAGTAGCGGGCGGTCTTGTGGTCGGAGACGGCGTCGAGCATCGCACGGTCCGGCAGGGGGTGGAAGTCGCGCTCCAGGTCGAGTATCTGGCCGACGACGGTGTCGGCTCCGGTGGCGAGTTGGACCTCGACCATGGCGAGCCGCAGTTCGGCCGGGACCCCGGCCTCCAACAGGACCTGGACGGAGAGGAAGGCGGCCAGGTCGCCGGCGAGCACCGCGAGGCCCAGGGCCGTGTGCGGGGCGTTCGGGAACCGCTGCCGGTAGGAGTACGGGACCGAGGGCCCACCGCGTCGGGTGGGCGCGTCGTCGATGATGTCGTCGTGCACCAGCCCGTGGGTCTGGAGCAGTTCGAGACTCAGCGCGGCCTCCTCGATCCCCGCCGGGGTGTCCGCGGTCACCAGGCCGGCCGCCTCGTGAAGCAGCGCCACCCGCAGGCGTTTCCCGCCCCGCAGCGACATGTCCCGCAGCAGCCCCAGGCACTCGGGCACGAAGTCGCTGCGCGGCAGGGGGCGTTGGGCCAGGGCGTCGAAGTAGGCGGCGAACCGGGCGTCGAACCTGGTCTGGTGTGCGGCCAGGCGCGCGCGGATGCCGGCCGCGGTCGAGTCGATCATCAGGCAGTGTAAACAGCCTCGGTGGGCGGTCGAGCGAGGGCCCGGTCGCGGCTGCCGCCGGTCAGTCGCCCGTCAGTCACTGGTCAGTCGCCGGCGCGCAGGGCCTCGCCGACCAGGGCGATGCCCTCGTCGATCTCGTGGGCGGGGCCGGCCGCGTAGCCGAGGACCAGGCCGGGCGGTCCTGGGCTGATCCGGTGCCAGGACAGCGGGTGCGTCTTGACGCCCCGGGCCAGGGCCGCCGCGGCGAGGTCGGTGTCGCGGAGGCCGGCCCCCCGGGCGTCGAAGGTCACCGTGAGGTGCAGGCCGGCCGCGGCCCCGTGGACGCGGGCGCCCGGCAGGTGTGCCGCGACGGCCCGCAGCATCGCGTCCCGGCGCCTGCGGTGGCGCGTCCTGACGTGGCGCAGGTGCCGTTCCAGCTCGCCGGAGTCCATCAGCCGAGCGAGAACCAGCTGGGT
The DNA here is from genome assembly GCF_054783955.1 of Streptomyces mayteni. Lineage (NCBI taxonomy): Bacteria > Bacillati > Actinomycetota > Actinomycetes > Kitasatosporales > Streptomycetaceae > Streptomyces > Streptomyces mayteni. The sequence goes on from NZ_BAAGPR010000001.1 coordinate 44,370, forward strand.
GAGGACGCCGTTCCCGAGGTCGGTGAACCGCTTCGCGGTCACCAGGGCCTCTCGCAGGGCCGGCGGGACGAGGAGCCAGCCCACCCGGAGCGCGGGGGCCAACAGCTTGGAGACGCTGCCCGCGTAGCAGACGCCGTCGGGCATCAGCGAGCGCAGCGCCGACACCGGCGGCCGGTCGTAGCGGTGCTCGGCGTCGTAGTCGTCCTCGATGACCACCCCGCCCTCGGCCGCCCAGCCCAGCAGTTCGCGACGCCGTTCCCCGTCGAGGACGACCCCGGTGGGGAACTGGTGGGCAGGCGTGAGCAGCACGGCGCGGGCGCCGCTGGCCCGCAGCGCGCCGACGTCGAGTCCGCGCTCGTCCACGGGGACGGGGACGATCGTGTGGCCGCCGTACCTCAACTGCTGGCGGGTGCCGAGCGATCCGGGGTCCTCGACGGCGATCCGGCTGATCCCGTCCTTCCGCAGGAGCTGCCCGAGCAGGCCGAGGGCCTGCGCCACGCCGGCGACCACCACGACCTCGTCCGGGTCGGCGCGGATGCCGCGGTTTCGGGCCAGCCAGCCGACGACGGCCCGGCGGAGTGCGGGGGCGCCCTGGGGGTCGCCGTAACCGAGGTCGGCCCGGCCGACGCCGGCGAGGACGGCGCGTTCGGCGCGCAGCCAGCCGGTGCGGGGGAACGCGGCGAGATCGGGGACGCCCGGGGAGAGATCGATGCGGCAGGGCTGGGCACGCAGCAGGTCGACCGAGCCCTCTCCCTCGGCCGAGGCGAACAGCGCGGGCCCCGCCGGCACCGCGGCGTCGCCGGCGGGATCACGAGGCGTGGCCGGGGCCGCCACCACCACCGTGCCGAGCCGGCCGCGGCCGGCTATCTGACCCGACTCGGCGAGCCGCCGGTACGCCTCGGTGACCACCCCCCGGGTGACGCACAGCTCCTCGGCCAGCACGCGGCTCGCGGGCAGCCGTGCCCCGACCCGCAGTCGGCCGTCGGCGATCGCCGACCGCAGCTGGTCGGCGAGCCAGGCGGTGCGGCCACCGGGCGGCGCCTGATCGATGTCCAGCTGGAGGAAGTCCGACCCGACGGCCGACCCGACGGCCGACCCGGAACGTCGGGACGACCTTTTGGACCCCTCGGACGGCGGCATTGTGGACCTGCCCATGGCAGCCATTGTGCGGGCAGGGTGGGCCCCATGAACACACCCTCCGCTTCGTTCGCCCAGCTCGTCCCGGGGATGGCCGGGATGATGCTGGTCGGCGGCAGCGTCACCGTCTCGCGGGTACTCGTCGACGCCCCGCTGCTCACCACCCAGGCCGTGCGCTACGTGGCCGCGACCGCGCTGCTCGTGGTCATCGCCCGGCTGGCCGGTGCCCGGCTGGTGTGGCCGCGCGGACGGGAGTGGCTGTGGCTGACCGGTCTCGCGCTGACCGGTCTTGTGCTGTTCAACGTGGCCGTGGTCAGGGGTGTCGCGCACGCGGAGCCCGCGGTGATCGCCGTCGCCGTCGCGTGCGCGCCGCTGGTCCTCGGCGTGGTGGGGCCCCTGCTGGAACGGCGCAGGCCCAGCCGGCAGGTGCTTCTCGCGGCGCCCGTCGTGATGACGGGCGCCGTGCTGGTGGAGGGCACCGGCCACACCGACGCGGTCGGGGTGGCCTGGGCGGCGCTGGTCCTGGCCTGCGAGGCCGCGTTCACGCTGCTCGCCGTGCCGGTGCTCGGGCGGCACAGCCCGTGGGGGGTGTCCGTGCACGCGACGTGGCTCGGCGGCCTGATGCTGGCCGTGCTCGGCGCGACGTGGGAAGGGCCCACGGCCGTACGGGAGTTGACCGGATCCCACTGGGCGGCCACCGGCTACCAGGCGCTGCTGGTGACCGCGCTCGCCTTCGTGCTGTGGTACTCGACGGTGCGCGCCGTCGGATCAGGACACGCCGGACTGCTCACCGGCATCGCGCCGCTGGCCGCGGCGGCCGTCGGCGCCGTCACGGGCTCCGGCGTCCCCAGTCCCACGGTCTGGCTGGGCATCGCCGTGGTGCTCGTCGGCCTGACCGCCGGACTGCGCCCACGCGGCGCTCCCGCCCCCGAGCTCGCGGACCTCGACCACGCGCCCGACCAGGGGCCCGGCTCCACGACGGTGCGCTCCGGCTGACGACGCCGAGCCACCCCCGGGGCTCAGGGCTCGGTGCCCAGTGCCGGTCCAGGCGAGGAGGGTGAGGAGGACCCGGCGGACGGGGGCGTGACGCGGATGATCGTCTTGCCAGGCGTGCGCCGCTCCGGTGCGAAGGCACCGGCGGTCTCGGCCAGCGGCCGCACGGAGCCGACGATCGGCCTGAGTCGGCCGTCGCGCACGCGGGCGGCGAGGTCCGCGAGGCGGGTGCGGTCGGGTTCGACGACGAAGAAGATCGCGCGGCCGTCCTCGGGGTGGACGGTGACGGGACGGGCGATGGTGACGAGCGTGCCGCCGGGGCGGACCAGGGCGGTGGACCGGTCGAGGAGGTCGCCGCCGATGACGTCGAAGACGACGTCGACGGGGCCGACGTCCTCGAGGCGGTCGGCCCGCAGGTCGACGAAGGCCTCCACGCCGAGTCCGAGCGCGGTCGTGCGGTCGTCCGCGCGGCCGGTACCGATCACCCGGGCGCCGGCCTCACGAGCCAACTGAACGGCCAGCGAGCCGACGCCACCCGCCGCGCCGTGGATCAGCACGGTCTGGCCGGTGGCCAGCCGGGCATGCTCGAACAGGCCCTGCCAGGCGGTGAGCCCGGAGACGGGCAGGGCGGCGGCCGTGACATGGTCGACGTCGGCCGGCAGCGGCGCGAGGTTGCGGGCCTCGACCGCGACGTACTCGGCGAGCGAGCCGTCCCGGGTCCAGTCGGCCAGGCCGAAGACCCGTTGGCCGACGCTCAACCCGGTGGTGCCGTAGCCGAGTTCGGTCACGACGCCGGACAGCTCGTGCCCGGGCACGCTGGGGGTGCGGTCGCGTCCTGCCCGGTCGGTCCAGGTGCCGGGCCAGGCCAGCTCGCCGGGGGTGAACCCGGCGGCGTGTACCCGCACGATCACGTCGTTCTCGGCCGCGTGCGGATGCGGCAGGTCGGTGAGGGTCAGCCCGCGGACGCCGGCGTCGCGGTCGTGGACGGTGATGGCTCGCATGAAGGGTTCCTCGCAGGCCGGGACGGTCGACGACGCGGGCGTCACCGGCGCGGTGCCGCCCGCGTCGTCGTCGTGCTTCCCAGCCTGGCTACCACGCACCGCGGGCAACCGGCCCACTCGGCGGCCGACCTGATGGGCCGCCAGTGCGGCGAACTCACCGAACGGAGCCACGGCGCCTTCGAGCGGTGGTCAGTCCACGATGGCGCCGCAGGAGATGTTCACGTCGGTGGAGGTGAGCGTGCGGGCCCGGTCGGAGGCCACGAAGGCCGCCACGGCACCCACGTCGCCGAGGGTCGCGGTGCGGCGCAGCAACGTCGCCTCCTCGAGGCCGGCGATGATCTCCGCGCCGCCGGCGAACCCCTCGGGGAGGGACTCGGGCACGCCCCCCGTGGTGAGCGTGACGACGCGAACGCCGTACTGGCCGAGCTCGCAGGCCCACTGGCGGCGCAGCCCCTCGACGGCGTCCAGCGCGATCTTGAATCCGCCGAGGCCGGGAAGGGTCTGGGGACCGCCCCCGCCGAACGTCAGGACGACCCCGGAGCCGCGGCCGGTCATGTGGCGCGCCGCCGCCCGGGTGGTGAGGAACTGGGAACGCGTCGCGATCGTGATCGGCTGGAGGAAGTCGTCCACGGTGATCTCGGTCAACGGCCGCTGCACATCGCCGTACCCGATGACGTTGAACGAGATGTCGACGTGCCCCTCGTCCGTCACGACCCGGTCGACGTACGCGTCCACGGCCCCCTCGTCCAGGGCGTCGACCACGCTCGCTCGGGCCACGCCGCCGTCCGAGCGGATCGCGCGGGCGAGTTCCTCCAGGTTCCCGGCGGTGCGCCCGGCGAGATGGACCCGGGCGCCCTCCTGGGCGAACGCGCGTGCCACCGCGCCACCGATCGCTCCTCCGGCCCCGTGCACCACGGCCACCTTGTTCTCCAACAGCATGTCCATGCCCCTTTCTGACGACGCGGGTGCCGGCGTTTCCCCGGCCTTGCACGGGAACGTCGAGACCGACGCCGGGAAATCGACAAGGGCATGGTGCGGGGCCGCGCGCATCCCATGGGTCCTGGCGTGGCTTCTCTCCGTACCCGGCCACGCCGGCCCGAGGTGCCCGTCCGGTCGCCGCCCCTCCCCGGTCAGTCCTGCGGCAGCAGGCGCAGGGTCACCTGGTGGGCCTGCGGGCCGACGACCGAGCCGACGATCGCCGGACCGTACCGGTCGTACTTGTCGTGGTAGGCGGCGTCGATGCCGGCCTGCGCCTCGGGGCCGGCCTCGCCGAAGGAGACGTCGCGTTCGACGCCGCCGGCCCTGACCCGCCCCCGGCCGCTGGTCCTGGCGCGCCGGAACCAGCCGTTGTCGGGGCCGTAGGCCGACCCGACGTAGAGGTCGTCGCCGACCCGGACCCCCCAGATGGTGGTGTAGGGGCGCGACGTGCCGTCCCCGCGCCGGGAGGTGATCCGCAGTTCCGTCGCCGAGCCGATGCGGCCCAGTTCGTCAGCGGTCCATTCGGCCATGGCGGGCCTTCCCTTCGTCGCCGGCTGGTTCGCCGGACCTGCCGCCAGCCAACTCGCGACTCTGGGTAAGTGGGAGGCCCGGTCGATCCGGGCAATGACAGTGCCCCCCGGTGCGGCCGGGTCGAGCGGGGACGCCAGGGGTGGTCCTGCCACACCCCCGCACGCCGCTCCCCCGTACAGCGCGGTCTGCCGCGGGAGGCGCCCGGCGCGCAGGCTGGAGGGTGCCGTCAGGCCCTCGTTCCGTTCCTCGTGTCCTTCGTGGGAGAGCGCTCGTGTCCACAGCAGACCAGGCCGTTTCCGCCCCGGTCACGTCCCCGGCGCCGGCCGGGGGCCAGGTCGCCGCTTCGGCGCCCGGGGCACGGGCGGCGCTGGCGGCCTGTTCGGCCCCAACATCACCCTGACCGGCGGCCCGGCCCCGGTGCGCGCCTACATCGACGAGCTGCCGCCCGCCGTCCTGGACGGCACCGTCCAGCCCGGCCGCGTCTTCGACCGCACGGTCAGCCTCGACAAGGTCCCCGACGGATACCGGGCCATGGACCAGCGCGAGGCCCTGAAGGTCCTCGTCCGCCCCTGACCCGCGGCCGAGCGGCTTCCGGCCGTCCGCGGTTGAACGGTGGGCGGCGGCACAGCGGGTGCTTTCAGCCATTCGTCAAGGCTTCGTCAAACAGCCGGGCAGGCCCCCGCCCCGCGAACCACCGGGGTGGGCGCCCGCAGGGCGGCAGGGGGAACAGCCGGTTTGCGACCACCAGGACGAGCTCGGCGTCGAACCAGGTGGTGGACGGGGTCAACCCGCGCTTCACCGGGCACGATCACGGAGACGCGAAGATCACCTCCCGATCCCGCACAGCGACCGGGCAGTGAACTCATATTGTCGCCGAATGAGAACCCGGTAAAGGTTCAGCAAAGTATGTCGGTGCCGCCGATAGAAGCTCTGGCTTGAACGTCTCGACGGCCCGGTTGGCATATTCCCTGCAACCTGGCTGGCAGGTACGTTCGGGATGTACACGCTTTCTGCATGCGCACACGACCTGGGGGGAACATGGCTATCACGACACAACAGCGAAGGGAATTAGGCGCCTTTCTACGTAATCGTAGGGAGCGGCTGACTCCCGAGGCGGCGGGGATCAGTGAGTCCTACGGCCGTCGACGGACTCCGGGGCTGCGCAGAGAGGAACTCGCGCAGTTGGCCGGGGTCAGCGTCACCTGGTACACCTGGCTGGAGCAGGCACGCAAGATCAAGGTGTCCCGGCAGGTGCTCGCGAGTCTGGCGAAGGCCCTGCGCCTGGACGAGACGGAGACGTCCCATCTGTTCCGGCTGGCAGGCGAGGTCTCGCCGAGCAGTCAGGAGCCCTGCCGCCGGGACCAGATTCCCGCCCAATACGTGGACTTCCTTCAACTCCAGGATCCTCTCCCGGCCTTTATCTCCAACGACAGATTCGACGTTCTCGCCTGGACCCAGGGCTTCTGCGTCCTTTTCTCGTATTTCGAGTCACTGCCGTCGAACCGCCGCAACAGCCTGGCCATGATGTTCGACAGCCGGGCACGCTATCTCTTCCCCGAATGGGAGAAGGACGCGCTGGAGGCCCTCGCCCTGTTCCGCGCACAGGCGGCGGACCAACTCGTGCAGCCGGAATACGCGGACCTCGTGAAAGAGCTGCAGAACGACTCGGCGGACTTCCGCAAGCTGTGGGAGCGGCTCGATCTGGCGCCGGCCAGCCCGTCCGTGCGGTTGTTCGACCATCCCGTGCTGGGTCGCATCGAACTGGGCTATGTGAAGCTCCGGTTGGCCGCCGTCGACGCGACCCTCGTCGTCTATCAGCCGCTGCGCGACCGCCGGCTGCTCGACCGCATCCGCGGCCTCGTGGAGGAGCGGATGCGGTCCCAGTTGGTGCGCGGGTCACGCTCAGCCGGGCGGTTCGACGGAGAGGGCGTGCCGGAAGACGTTCTGCGGATCCCAGCGGGCCTTGACCCGCTGCAGCCGGGGGTAGTTGGCCTTGAAGTACAGTCCGTGCCAGGGAACGCCTGAGGCGTTCCACCGCGGGTCGCGCAGATCCGTGTCCGGATAGTTGATGTAGGAGCCGTCGGTCCGGTCTCCCGGGGCGGGGACCCCGCCGGTCCCGGCGAAGAGGTCGCGGTAGAGCCGCCGCAACCGGTCCACGTGTGCCGCGTCCTCCCGCTCGTCGGCCCAGTAGGTGCCCAGATAGCACTTGAGGAGGGAGTCGCGCTGGGCGACGGCCGTCGCCTCGGGGCGCACGGCGTTGACCTCCCTCCCGTAGGAGAACAGCACGACCGTGGTGTGGCCGAGGTAGCCGGGGTCCGCGAGGTAGCGGTGGAGCAGGGCACCCTCGCCCTCGTGGAAGGGCTGCCTGAGGTAGGCGCCCTTGCTCTTGGAGCGGGTCAGCTCCCCGCGGTTCTCGACGTCCCTGGTGGTGGCCTGGAGCCAGGGCAGGCTCCCCCAGGACGTGTGGCGGGGGGCGCGGACGCCCGCGCCCACCGCCTGGACGTAGCTCTCCAGCAGGTGCCTGGCGTCCGGGTGGTCGCCGTCGAGCTGGGCGTTCAGAACCAGTCGCCCGACGGACCGCTGGTTGAGGTAGAGCGCGCTGTAGAGCGACGCGTGACCTGGGTCGCCCGCGTCCTCCTCGGCGTGCCACAGCCCGTGGTTGGCCACCACCCGGAGGAAGTCCCGCTCGTTCAGGTCGTCCCAGTCCCAGGAGGCGGACACGAAGAGCACCGTCGCCGGCGGCCTGGGCAACAGATCCGCCGGCCGGCGGCCCGCCGCGTCGCCCGTGCGGAACCAGAAGCGGGTGACGACGCCGAAGTTGCCACCGCCCGCGCCGGTGTGCGCCCACCACAGGTCGTGGTGGGGGTCGGCGGGATCACGACCGGCGACGACGGTGCGCGCCCCGCCCTCCCCGTCAGGCACCACGACCTCGACGGCCTCCAGGTGATCGACGATCAGGCCGTGCCGGCGGCAGAGGGCGCCGAAGCCGCCCCCCTGCACATAGCCCCCGAGACCGACCGAGGGGCAGGTTCCGGCGGGCAGCGCGACGCCCCACTTCAGGTACAGGTCCCGGTAGACGTTGCCCATCAGGGCCCCGGCGCCGACGGCGAAGGCGTCCCGGCGCGGGTCGTAGCCGACGTCGTCCAGCGCGGAGACGTCGATCACGGTGGCGACGGCCGGATCGTCCACCAGCCCCTCGAGACCGTGGCCGCCGCCGCGGACCGCGAGGCGCTCGCCCCGGCGCACGGCCTGCGCCACGGCCTCGCGTGCGCCTTCCGGGTGCCGGGGCACGAGCACCCGCCCCGGGGTTCCCACGAAGCGCGTGTTGCGCGAGCGCGCGACGAGCGGTCCGTACCGCGGATCGTCCCGGGTTATCTCGGAGAACGCCGTGTCAGGCATCGGTCGCTCGAACCCCCCTGTGAGGTGGTCGTCTTCGGGTGCGCGCGGCGTGGCCGACGACCAGGGCGAACGCGAGCGCGCCGAACGCGCAGCCGAGCAGGGCGGACGCCTGCCACCCCCAGTGCCGCCAGACGGGCCCCATGAGGGCCGAGCCGAGGGCCCCGCCGAGGAAGTAGGACGTCATGTAGGCGGTGGTGACCCGGCTGCGCTCGGCGGGCTCGACCCGCTGGAAGACGGCGGTCTGGTTGGTGATGTGCGCGGCCTGGACGGCGAGGTCGATGAGCACGATGGCCAGACACATCACCAGCAACGCCGACTGCCAGGCGGCGACCATCGCGAAGGACAGCGCCATCAGGGCGAAGGCGGCGGCGCTGACGGCGGTGGAGCGGCCCCGGTCGGCGAAGTGCCCGGCCAGGTTGGCGCCGAGCGCGCCGCCCGCCCCGAGCAGCCCGACGAGGCCGATCGCCGAAGCGCCGAAGTCGTAGGGCGGCTCGGCCAGGCGCAGCGGCACGGCGGTCCACAGCACGGTGAACGCGCCGAAGCCCAGCGCGCCGTAGAGGCAGCGCCTGGCCAGTTCGGCGTCGCCCCGCAGGAGCGTGCCGACGGAGCGGAGCAGCCGCAGGTAGCCGACGACGCCGAGCGGCGACCGTTCCTCGTGGGGTCGGCCTGGCAGCACGTTCCGCAGCAGGAGCAGGACGCCCCACATGGCGGCCGAACCGCACCAGAACACGGCGCGCCAGTCGGCGAGCCCGGCGATCAACCCGGCGAAGGTGCGGCACAGGAGCGCTCCGAGGATGACGCCGGTCATCACGGTGCCCACGATCTGGCCGCGGCGCTCGGCCGGCGCCATGCCGGCGGCCATGGGGACGATGACCATGGCGGCGACGCTGAACAGGCCGAGGAGCAGGAAGAGCACGGCCAGCACGGTGCCCCTGGCCAGCGGGATCGCGAGGAGCACGACGCCGGCGCAGCTGACCAGACCGCTGACCAGCCGCCGCCGGTCGACGATGTCGCCCAGCGGCACCAGGGTCAACAGGCCCAGCGCGTAACCGAGTTGGGTGGCGGAGAGCGCCGGGGTGAGGGACTCCGGGCGGACGTCGAGCGAGTCGGCCAGGTCCGGCAGGATCGGCTGGAGGTAGTAGAGGTTGGCCACGCACAGGCCGCAGGCGACGGCGAGGAGCACGACGGTCAGCCGGCCGGGGCTCGCCGGCCGCGGCGGTGCCCCGGTGGGGGCCCCGCCGCCAGCCGCCTGGGTCACAGGGTGCCGCCCCCGTCCACGTGCACCACGGCGCCGGTGACGAAGGTGTTCTCCATGAGGTGCAGCACACTGACCGCCACGTCGTCGGGCTCGCCGATCCGGCGGACCGGGGAGCTCTGCGCGGTCTGGGCGAAGAGTCCCTCGCGCGCCTCGTCGGGCAGGAACGACCAGAGCGGGGTGTCGATCATGCCGCCGACCACGACGTTGACCCGGATCGGCGCGAGTTCGAGCGCCATCGAGCGGCCCATGCCCGCAATGCCCGCGTTGGCGGCGGCCGTGGCGCTCATGTCGGGGTAGGCCTTGAAGCCCGCGGCCCCGGCGATGAGGGTCACGGAGCCGGTCTCGGAGAGCTTCCTCCCGGCGTGCCTGACGCTCAGCAGTTGGCCGACGATCTTGGTGTCGAGCGCCGCCCTGACGTGGTCGAGGGAGACGTCATAGACCGAGCCGACGGCCATGTCGCCGGGGCAGACCACCAGGTGGTCGAGGCCGTCGGTCCCGGCGAAGAAGGCGCGGAGGCTCTCCTCGTCCCGGACGTCGACGCTGCCGGTGGTGACGCCCTCGATCTCCTTGGCCGCCTGCGCCAGCTTCTCCTCGGAACGGGAGCCGATGCGGACCTGCGCCCCGGCGGCGGCGGCCCGCGCGGCGACCGCCTTCCCGATCCCGGAGGAGCCGCCGATCACGACGACGCGGGCACCGGCGAGGGAAGAGGGGGTGGATGAAGACACACTCGTCTCCAGTTCGTGAGGTGGTGGGGTGAACACCGCTCACGCTGGCAGCCCGCCGTGCCCCGTAAACAGGCTAGGAAACATGCTAGTTGGATCACTACCCGGGACGCTCGGGCCGAGACCGTTCGGACGTGCGTGTCAGGTGGCACGACCACCACCCTCGCCCCTTCGCTCGGCCGCCCGCCTACCCGCAGTATGTGCGGGTGTACAGCCGGCAGATTCCAGCGAGGCGGTGACGACATGACTCCGAAGGACAGCCCGGGGCGGGTGCTCGTCCCGACCGTGCGCGGCCCGATCGACGCCGCGGACCTCGGGGTGACCCTCCCGCACGAGCACCTCTTCGTGCTCAGCGCGGAGTTCCAGAGCAACTTCCCGCACCTGTGGGACCGCGAGGCCGGCGTCCGCGCCGCCGTGGCGCAGCTGGCGGCGGCGCACGCCGCCGGCGTCCGCACCCTGGTCGACATGACGGTCATCGGCCAGGGGCGGGACATCGAACTGGTCCGCGCCGTCGCGGCCCGCACCCCGGTCAACATCGTGGTCGCCACCGGGATCTACAGCGTCGACGGCGTTCCGCTCTTCGCGCGCTTCCGCGGCCCGGGCTGCGCCGTCGAGGCCGAGGAACCGCTGATCGACCTGCTGACCCGGGACATCACCACGGGCGGCTCTCGATGATGTGGAGTGTCATGCGGTCGTCGAGTGCCCACAGGAAGCGACCGCCGCCGCGCACCGCGTCCGCGAACTCCGGGGTGCCCGCGGTGATGCGGCTCAGTCCCGAGAAGTCCGCCTCCATGAGTTCGACGGCCAGCTCGCCGGGTCGGTTGTTGGCCACCGTGTAGGGCGCCAGACCGAGTGGATCCGCCCAGCGCCAGGGGTTCGGCACGTAGGCCAGGGGGTTGGGCGAGGGCCAGAGACCGAGGGGGTCCAGCGAGAGGTAGCGGGCCGTCGCCGGGTTGTAGTACCGGTGGCAGTTGTAGTGCAGCCCGGTCTCCGGGTCGTGGTACTGGCCGGGAAAGCGCAGCGGGGTGTGCGCGGTGCTGTCGTTCGCCCAGGCGGTCAGCCCCCACAGCGTGCGGCGGGCCCGCCACACGACGTCGCCTTCCTCGTCCACGAGCAGGTCCGGCGCCCCGGCGGCGTCGGTGACGACCGACAGGAAGCGCGAGTCCAGCTCCTCGTCGGTCGCCGGGTCGAGGAGGCGTTCGGTCTGGGTGATCGGGAGCAGTCCTTCGTAGTCCCAGGTGGTCACCACCTGATGGCTCGACTCGGGCCCGGTCGTGGTCTGTTCGACGAGCAGCGGGCCGTCCCAGGTGAAGCGGGTCTCCGCCTCGACGGTCGTGCCGTCGGCGCCGAGCCGCTGTTTCGCCGTCCGCCGGCCCAGCGGGTCGTAGCGGTAGCGCCACACCGTCCCGTCCGGGCCGGTGACGCAGGTGAGCCGGTCCTCGGCGTCCCAGCCGTAGCGCCAGACCTCCGGCCTGCGGGAGAGCCGCTTCCGGCTCCGCAGCACCACGCGGCCGGCGGCGTCGTGCTCGTACCGGAACGCGCCGGCACCCACCAGCCGGGTGCCGGCGTAGGCGCGCTCGCCCTGGTTCTCCTCGACGCCCCCGGAACTCGACCACCTGGCCGGCCAGGACGCCGTGGTCTGGTTGCCAGACGGGTCGTAGGAGTAGCTCTCGCGCCAGGCGGGCGCGTCGACCTCCGTCACCCGGCCGACGGCGTCGAGCCCGAACCGCGTGCCGCCCACGGTGTCGTCACGGACACCGAGCAGGTGGCCGTCATCCCGGTACGCGTAGCGGTGGCGCCTGACCGGTCCCGCCGTGGTGTGCACCGTCTGTTCGGCGAGCCGGCCCGCGGCGTCCCAGGACTGCGTGACGGCCAGGGCGTCGCCCGTCACCCGCTCGACCTCGTGGCCCGACCGGTCGTGGCCGAACGCGACGACCCGGTCCGAGGCGCGAACCTCCGTGCGCCGGCCGGCCGCGTCGTACCCGTAGGCGCTCGTGACGCCCGAGGGGGTGACCCGCGCGGTGCGGCGTCCCGCGGCGTCGTGCGTCAGCGAGAGCGCGCGCTCGTCCACGGACTCGCCGGCCAACCGCCCGGCGGAGTCCCAGGCGAAGACCAGCAGGCAGTCGTCGCGTTCCGCGCTCAGCACCCGGCCGCCGGGGTCGCGGGTGTAGCGGGTGGTGACGCCGTCGGCGTGCCGCGCCGCCACGCGTCCCAGGGCGTCGTACTCGTAGGCGACCCGCTGCTCCAGCGGGTTGGCGCGCGAGGCGACCCGCCCCAGGGCGTCGCGCTCGTAGCGGATGCGGCGGCCGTCGAAGTCCGTCTCGGCGGTCAGCCGGCCGGCCGCGTCGTACTCGTAGGCCCAGGTGAGCCGATGCGGACCGGTCACCGAGGTCAGCCGCAGCGAGGCGTCGTGGGTGAACTCGTGGCGCGCGCCGTCCGGATCGGTACGGGCGGTCAGCAGGTCGAAGGGTCCGTACTCGTACGTCGTAGCGCCGCCGTTGGCGTCGGTGTACCGGATCCGGTTGCCCTCGCCGTCGTATGCCCACCGCTCCTCGGCGCCGTCGGGGCCGACCCGGCGGACGAGGTGCCCTTCGGTACTCCAGGACAGCGAGGTCTCGGCACCCGAGGGGTCGGTGGTGTGCGCGAGGCGGCCGAACGCGTCGTACCGCCGGTGCTCCCGGTGTCCCAGCGGGTTGGTGATCTCGGCGGGAAGGCCGTCCTCGTCGTAGGTGATGTGGGTGCTGTCCCCGAGCGCGTCCGTGCGGCGCGTGATCCGGTGGTGCGCGTCGTGTTCCGTGCGGGTGACGTTGCCGAGCGGGTCGATCTCGGCGACGACCTGGTGCGCGTCGTCGACGACGTAGCGGCTGACCGCGCCCTGGGCGGTGGTGAGGGTGGTGACCCGGGCTCCTGGCCAGTCGGCGTGGGTGCCGTCGTAGTCGAGTGTGAGGGCGACGTGCCCGGCCTCGCCGCCTTCGGCGACGCAGCGGTCCCGGTCGTCGTAGGCGTAGGCGTAGCGGTGGTCGTTCCGGTCGGTCCAGGAGGTGACGCGCAGGCGGTGGTCGTAGGTGAAGCGGAGGGCGAGTCCCGAGGAGTTGATCTCCTCGGTGAGGTTGCCGTCGGTGTAGCCGTAGCGGCGGACGACGGTTTCGCCCAGTGCCAGGGCGGTGACCCGGTCGTGTTCCGTGGTGAGGGTGAGGTGGTAGCCGCCGGAGTGGCGGATGGCAGTGGGGGCGCCCTCGGCGTCGTAGTCGATGTCGACGCGGTTGTCGTTGCGGTCGGAGATGCCGAGGACGCGGCACTCGCCGCGTCGGTCCGGGCGGCGGAAGTGGCGGGTGTGGCCGGCGATCGGGTCGGTGAGGGTGTAGCCGCCGTCGGCCTGGCGGGTGAGGGGCCAGCGGGGGCCGGTCTCGGGGAAGGCGGCCGTGCCGGGGGTCCCGGGGTGGGGGTAGGCGAGGATCATGCCGTCCTCGGCGAGGAAGACGACGCCCTGGTCGTCGACCTGGAGGTGCTGGTCGAGGGTGGAGGACCAGGAGGGGCCGAACCAGCGGCCGGCGGTGTAGCCGGACTGGACGCGGCGGGTGAGGGTGAACGGCAGGGTGCCGGGCAGGGTGACGTCGCTCCGGGGGAGGAACATGTGGCCGGTCGCCATGTCGACCGGGTCGGTGCCGCCGCTGTGGATGGCGGTGCGGACGCGGGCGTAGGCCGACCGCATGCCGTCCGCGAGCAGTGTCCGGCCGCGCGTCGCCAGGCCGCGCACTCCGTTGGCCATGCCACGCAGTCCCATGCCTGCCAGGGAGCGCATCCCCCGGGTCAGGCCGGCGAACGTGGTGAGGCCACGCATGCCGGGGACGCAGTCGAGGGCGGCGAACGCCACGTCCCACAGGGACGCTCGCCCGTTGGCGTAGTCGTAGAGGGTGTCGGCGAGGACGACCAGCGCGGCGGCCAGCACCACCCAGGCGAGCGGACCGCCGATGATCATCACCACGATGCCGAGCACCGCGACGACGACCTTGCAGACCTCGACGATGGTGTCCCAGTTCTCGGACACCCAGTGGACCGCGTCCTCCCACCACCGCCGGTTCTGGATACCCGCGTCCGACGCCTCGTCGATCCCGTCGGCACAGGTGCCGGCCGCGTCCTCGCGTAACTCCTTGGCCTGCCGGGCGAGCGCGCGCGCCGCCGACAGCGCCTCCTCGGCGTCGTCCACCCGACCCTGGGCGTCCGACCGCGCCTGGCCAGCCGCGGTCGCGTCCCGCGTGGCGGCCCGGACCTCCGCCTCGGAGGGCGGTTCCACGTTCTCCCGCTCGCCCTCGCGCTCCAGCCGGTCGGCCTCGTCGCCCGCCCGCGACACCCAGTCCTGCGCATCGGACAAGGCGGCCTGCGCCGAGGAGAGGTCGGCCCGGGCGGCGATCGCCCGGTCCAACGCGCGGTCGGCCATGCCCTGCGCGGTCTCCAGCGTCGGCCAGTACGCCCGCAACGCCCGCGCCGCCAGGTCGTACGAGGTCCGCAGCTTCTCCAGGTTGCCCGGCACCCCGTCGAACTCCGACCGGAACGCCTCGGCCGAAAGACCCGCCCAGTCGTGTACGGCCCGGTCCCCGGCCATCCCCCGCACCCGGCCCAGCGCCTCGCCGACGTCGTCCGCGAACGTCTCTAACTCCTCGGCGAGTTGCCGGACCTCCAGCGGGTCGCCTGGTGTCGGGTCGGAGTCCATGTCGACGGGACTCCAGTCGGAAGGTCGCGCCATGATCCGCCCCCCCGGGCTCACCTGATGATCATGTACCTGACGTTCTGTTGGACGAGGTTATGAGCCGCCGTTGCCCCGCGCAATGGCGCGGGGGCCCGTGGTGGGGGAACACGAAGGACCGGCCGCCACTCCCCTCGTGTGGCGGGCCGGTCCTGTGGTGCGGTGGTGCGTGGAGTAGCGGGGTCAGCCTCGGGACTTGACGCCGACGAAGGCGGCCGAGCCCAGGGCGACCAGGCCGCCCAGCAGGACCAGCCAGATGCCGATCCCGACCGAGACGTCGACGAAGGCGAGCACCTCGTCGATGTCCGCCGCCGACGCCCCTTCGCTCTCGGCCTCCCCGCGCAGCGCGCGGTCCGGGCTGATCACGTTGAGCACCCCGAAGATCGCGACGACCAGCGCCGGAACGGCGGCCGCCATGGCGATCTTGGCGTTCTTGGTGACCAGTCCGCCGACCGCGAGGCCGAGCGTCACCAGGGCGGCGAGCAGGATGAAGAGGCCGTCGCCCTCCATGCCACCGCTGTTGCCGCCCTCCAGAGCGGAGAAGGGGAGGAACGAGCCGAGCGCGGCGAGCGCCGAGCCGACGATGGTGGCGGCGAGCACTCCGTTCGGGACGGCGCCCCCCGCGGGCGCCGCGCCCGCCGGCGCCGGCTGGGTTGGGTAGTTCTGTCCATGACTCATGGGGCGGGACCCTAGGAAGCCGTGTCATGGCCTCGCAACGCGACTGTCCACATTGTCGCCGATGCCGGAAGTTCGTTCGCCGGACGTTCGCGCCGCCCACGCAATCACCCGGAACGGAGCCTTTCGCTCCTTACCTTCCGATCACCTTCCGACAGACTCGAACGGCGATCTACGACGGCACCGGCAACACTTCCACGACCATCGAAGGGTGCCCGGTGATCCGCGACATCGGTCGCGGCCTCGTGGCCTCCGCCGAGCGGGCCGCCGTGCGGGCCCGCCGAAGGATTCGCCGTTCTCCCCACCACGGATCGAGAGGTCGGTCGCGGAGTCGCTCGCCCCGGCCTGGAGACATCCGGGTTCCATCCGTTCGCCATCCGACGTCTCCCGGCCGGAGACCCGCATCCGTCCGGTGACAGCTCAGGTTGCGGCGTCCTCCCTCGTCGTCCGCGTGACGCGGCCGTACCCGGCCCGGGGCGCCGGACCGATGACCTTCGGATGGCACACGGATGCGGCCGTCGCCCAGCATGAGATCCGTCCCCGATTCCCTGCCCGTCAGGGAATCGGAAGACGATCGACAAGGGCTTCGGAGCTTCCGAGGCGACGAGTGAAGGAGAATCCATGGAAACGTCTCCCTTCGAGGAATCGGAAACGGAGATCCTCTTCGAAGAGGTCGACCTGTTCGCGACCGCCCTGATCCAGGGAAACTGCACCAACTACGATTTCCTGCCGGAGGATCTGCCGGCGCCGGAATCCGCGGAGGAGCTGTCCGCCGCGGAGTGAGCTCCCTTTCTCTCGGTGCGACCGGAGGCTGTCCGGTGAATATGCCGGAAGGCCCACCTGACAGTGGTTCAGGGGCTGCCGGCTGCCGGTAGCGGGGGAATTGGCGCGTTGCCGAGCCTCCGGCGGCCGGCGCGATGGTAGGCGCCGACCGTCGGAGGCGTTCCGCGAATCCGGCTCGGTCATCCAGTGAGTGGCGGTTGGCGATCAGGTGGGCGACCCGCACGGCCAGGGTGGTCTTGCCGACGCCGGCCATGCCGTCCAGCGCGATGACGGCCACCGAGGTACCGGGCACGGAGTCGACCATCGCCAACACCTGGCTGATCTCGGTGATCCGCCCGGTGAAGTCGGTCAGGTCGCGCGGCAGGACTCGCGGTGGCACGGCGGCCATCGCCACGTCGGCCGACGTCGGACGGTGCTCCGCGCCCCCGGCCCTGGGAGCCGCCGTCACGCCCCGGGTCGGCGGGTCGGCGGGCGGGGCGAGCTCCGGAGCGCTCAGCAGCACGCGCTGATGCGTCTCGCGCAGGGCCGGCCCGGGATCGATGCCCAGTTCATCGGCCAACTCCCGGCGGATGCGGTCATAGGTTTCCAGGGCGTCCTGCTGCCGCTCGGCCCGGTGCAGGGCGATCATCAACTGCCGGGCGAAGCTCTCCCGCAGCCGGTGTTCGGTGCACAGCTTCCTCAACTCGGGGACCAGCGTGGCCCCCTCGCCCTCAGCCAGCCGCAGGTCCATGAGCTCTTCGAGCGCGGTCATCCGCTCCTCGTCGAGTCGGGCCGCCGCCGCCTCGATGACATGGCCGGTCAGGCCGGCGAACGCCGGTCCGCGCCACAACTCCAGAGCCGTGGTCATCGTCTCGATGGCGTCCTGACCCAGACCTCGCGCTCGCTGCCGCTTGGCGAACGCGACGGTCCGGGTGAACCGTTGGCCGTCGATCTGCTCCTCGGCGAGATCGGCCCGGTACCCCGGCCCCTCCCGGACCACCAGATCGCGGATCGGCGCCACCGAACGCCGCAGTCTGGCAACGGCGTTGTGGACCTGGCGACGCCCCGTGGGCGGTGGAGTGCCGTCCCACAGGACGTCGACCAAGGCGTCCATGGTCAGCACGCGACCGGCGTGCAGCAGCAGGACGGCCAACAGCCGCTGCTGCCTCGGGCCGGGCACGGCCACCCGCCGACCGCCGGTCCACACCTCCAGTGGCCCAAGGAACCTGACTTCCAGTCGGCTTGGGCCTACCTGAGTGCTACCGCGCATTTCAGCAGTATCCACGAGCGACGTGGATAAGCGATCCCCCGAAGGGCCCCGCCCCTGCCGCACCCGGCGATCGCGACTGCCCTCACGAGTCAGTCGTAGCAGAAGCCGCCGCCCAGCGGGCCGCAACCGCTGACCACGTGCCGCTCCGACTCGTCAGCCCCGACGCTCGGTGCCACAACAGCCACCAAAGCCCCCACCGCACACCACGCGCAAGTGATCGCGCCGGTCAGGCCGACGGGCCGGTGCGGTGCACCGGCCCGTCGGGTGTTTCCTGGTGTTTCCGGTGTCAGTGGCGCCGTACGCGCCGCTGACGGGTGATGAGGACCGCCGTCATGCCCGCGCCGAGCAGCAGGGCGGTGAGGGCGATGATGCTTCCCAGGCCGGACGTACCGGTTTCGGCCAGGCCGCCGCCCGGTTTCCGTCCGTCCGGTGCCGGGTCGTTGGGCCCCGGGTCCGTCGGCTCCGCCGGTGGCGGGGACGTGGGCGGTGTCGGGGACGGGGGGTCGGTCGGCGGCGGTGTCGGGGTTTCCGGCTCCGGGATGTGGACGCCGGCGTCGATCGTGTGGTCGACCCCGCCCGGGGTGTCCGGCGCGGTGACCGGGGCGTAGCCGTTGCAGAGCCGGTCGGAGGTCGGCGGGGTCACGTTGGAGTCATGGACCGGGTCGTCACCGGCGCGCGGCAGTGTGAACCGCAGGTCGGTGGCGGCCGGCTGGCCCGGTACCCCGCTGGTGTCCGCCGTGCAGACATCGAACTGCACGGTGTACTCGGCGCCAGGTGTCAGCTGGTACTCCGCGCCGACCCCGCCGAAGTAGTACTCGCCGGCGGCATCGGTGGTGGTCGTGGCGACCTGTTCGCCGTCGGCGTCCAGGAGGTTGATCGTCGCGTCCGGCAGCAGTACGTGCCCCGGGTCCTGGAGGCCGTTGATGTCGCCGTCGTACCAGACCACGTTGCCGATCTGGATCGGTGCGTTCGCCGCGGCGTACGCGATGTCGCCGAGGCCGCCGGCCTTGCCGAACCCGTTCTGGTTCGGGCCGACGAACTCGTACGCGTTGTTGGCCGGGTCGTTGCCGGGGCCGAGGCCGGTGGCGACGTCGTAGTAGCCGGTTCCGCTGGTGACGACCCGGCCGCTCGGGTCCATCTGGGTGCTGACGACCCACTGCTGCTGCGGGATGTAGGCGACAGAGCCCAGGGCGGACTCCTGGTGCGGCCCTGGCTGGGTCGCGGAGCCGCCGTTCGGGAAGAAGTCACCCGGGAAGTACTCGACGACGCTGCCGGGCTGGACCCCGCTGAGGGTCGGGTCCGTCGCGTGGTTGGGGCAGCTTCCGGTGCCTTCCCAGTCGTACCCGCCGTCGGGCCGGGCGCAGGCCATGTTGATGTCGCCGCCGGACATCCCGTTCTGCGGTGTGTCGATGCCCGGCCTCGGGTCGAGACCGCCCCAGCTCACGACGTCCATGAACCGGTCACGGAAGCCGAGGATCAGCGAGCCGTCGCGGGTGAAGGCCATGCTGGCCAGCGAGGGCTGCGGATTGATCATCGCGCCGCCCAGCTGGAAGGAGTCCCAGTCCGCCAGGCCGGTGTGCCACGGGTTCCAGTGGTTGCCCTGGCCGTTGCCAGAGTTGCCGACGTGCACCTGGCCGCGCTCGAAGTCCAGCGGCTGGGACAGCACGGTGGTGAACTCGTCGCCGTCATAGGTGGCGACGACGGCCCTCAGGTCCGCGCGGTCCTGGGTGCTCTCGGCGCTGCACACGCCCCCGACATACAGCTTGCCGTCGTGGGCGGCCACGCTGAACGGACGCCAGTCCCCGTCCGTCGCGCAGCCCGGGTCGGGGATCGGCACGGTCTCCTCGGGCGCCGAGGCCGTCGGCCCGGTCGCGTCGAAGCTGACCAGGCTTCGGGTGAGCAGGTTCACCGCGTACAGGGTCGAGCCGTCCTCCGACAGGGCCAGGCCGCCGATGCTCTCCGTGCCCGGCGCGTCGGTGAACCCGGCGTCCTTGATCAGGTTGTCGGTGTCGTGCGGTGTCTCCGTGGCGCCCGGCACCGTCGCGAACAGCGTCGGGGCACCGCCGTCGACCGGCTGGGCGTAGATCGCGTCGCCGCCCTCCGGCCCGTACTCGGTGTACCGCCGGGCGAACGCCGCCTGGAACAGCTGGTCGCGGTACCGGTCGTAGGCCAGCCCGTAGGTCGTGCCCACCTGGTCCTGGGTGTTGAGGACCTCCGGGCACCCCGCCTGGTCGGGACAGACGCCCCGGGTGTCCGTCCCGAACGCCACCAGCGCCCGGGTGTCCGTCCCGCCCGCGCCGCTCTGGATCGGCACGAAGTAACGGGAGTCGGGCAGTGTGTGGTCCGCCGGGTTCCAGACCCCGGTGGTCACCGAGTCGTCCTGGCCGTCCGAGACGTCCACGAACGAGGTGAAGCTGTCGAAGTGGTTCTCCGCGGTCGAGGCGGGCGCCGCCCGCAGATAGCTGTCGTAGGGTTCCGGGACGGTGACGTCGACCCGGTACCGGCCGCCGGTCAGTTCGCTCGACGGCGGTACGACGACCCTTCCCGTGACATCCGTGACCCCGGTGACCCGGTTGCCCGCGGGGTCGGTGACATCGACCTGGATTCCCCGCTGGGGCACATCCATGGTCGCGTTGATCACGCCGGTGCCGAAGAAGTCCCGCAGTACCTCGACGGTCAGGGTACCGTCGGAGGTCGCGGCCCCGGCCTGCCCGGCGCCGGCCAGGACCGTGCCGACGCCGCCCCCTACCAGGAGCACGCCGGACAACCCCATCCGCAGCAGTGCACCTAAACGCATAGCGCTCCCTTCGTCCTGGGCTGACACAAACCCAGCGACTTCCGCGCAGAGACTACAGTTGACGACCCGTAGTGTTTGGGCAATCACGGAGTTCGAGGGTGCCTCGGTGAGAACTGTTATCTCGCGCCGCGTGGGGAGCACCGACGTCAGGCAGCGCCGCCGGTGGCCACGGTTACGTTGGGTAGCGGCAGCCGTCGTCTGCGTCTCGGCCGCGGCGACCGGCGCGGTCGTCCTCCTCGGCGGCGACGAAGGACCCGCCGCCCCGCGGGCGTTGACCTCGGACGAGGTGAACCGGCTGGCGGTCACGCGATTCCTCAACTACCAGGCCGAAGGCCGGGCGGTGACGATCGACGTGCCGAACGTCGCCGGGGGGCTGGTCATCACCGCATCGGTCGACTACCGCACCCACACCGGTTACGGGGTGGTGCGAGGGACCGGGCGCGACACGTCGAGCGACGGGCTGATCCGGTGGACGGCCACCACCGTCCTCGTCCACCCCATGGCGGACCCTCCGGCGGCCGTCCCGGCGTCGCCGCCCGAGTCCGGTTGGTACAGCCGTCCGTTGCAGACATCCGGCATGACCCTGGACAGTGCGCTGGCCATCGTGCTCGACCTCGGCAGCGACCGGCCGGACAACGCCGCGCTGCTGGCGCAGAACGGCGCCACCTGGCTCGGGCAGGAGCAGGTACGCGGCCAGCGGACGGACATCATGAACGGGCCGCGCGCCGAGGCCGACTCAGGGGCCGAAGCCGACGCCGAAGACGGCGGCGAGTCCGGTGCCGAGGCCCCTGGCGGCGCCACCGGCACCGATACGTCGGGGACCGTGCGTTACTGGATCGGCTCGGACGGCACCATGCACCGGGTCGAGGTCGGTATCGCCTCCGCGCCCGAGCCGGTGGTCCTCGACTTCGACACCCAGACGTATGTCCCCGTCCCGCCGCCGCCGGAAGCCACCCCGACGCCGTAGCCGCGGCTCACGAGGTCCGTACCCGCGCGCCGTCGGCGAGCAGTGCGGGCGACGGCAGCACGATGTCCGCGATGACCGGCAGCGCCGGAACGTCCGGCACTACGGTGGCGCCGGCCGTGTCGGCCCCCGGGAACTCCGGCTGCGGTCCTGGCGCGGCCACCTCGGTGAAGGGAATGCCCGCGGGCGCCGCCGGGCCGCGCCAACTGCCGTAGGGCGTGGGGGATGTGGCGGGGATGGAGCAGGACGCGGTGTCCGCGAGCCCCTCGGGCACGGTCGTCCGAAGCTCGTTCCCCTCCAGGCAGTTGCCCTCTCCCCGGGTGGCGGTGGGGAACGTCCAGCCGATGTCGACGCCGTTGGCGGTGAAGGTGTTGTCCGTGATCCGGTTGCGGTCCGCCGTCAGGTCGGCGGTCGCGGTGATCACGAGCCCGGCGTTGGGGTTGCCGCTGACCAGGTTGCGGATGAACTGGTTGTCGCTGCCGCCGTCGACGCCGATGCCGATGCCCCAGCCGCCGTCGGCCTGTTCCGGGGTCTCCGGCTGCTGGTTGTCGGCGATCAGGTTGCCCGCGATGACGGCGTCGCGCTGCGGGAGCAGTTTCTCCTGGTGGTCGGAGTTGGTGGTCAGCCCGACCCGGTTGCCGACCAGCCGGTTGCCGACCACATACATGTCACCGCTGGCGTTGGTGCCCTCGTAACCGACCGCGTTGAGTTCGGAGATGTTGTCCCGCACCACGATCCCGCACGGCCTGCACTGGCCGACGTAGATCCCCGAGTCCGCCCCGCCCGAGGTGTAGGAGTGCTCGATGACGCCGTTCTGCGCGGAGAACGCGTAGATGCCATAGAGGCCGTTACGGGTCGCGGTCACGTGCGACACCAGGAACGAGTCCAGGAGGGTGACGGGTTCGTCGCCGGTGTCGTAGCCACCGCTCCCCGGCAGCGCGTCGACCGCCGCCGCCGAGCCGGTGACCAGCACCCCGTTGTGCGTGTTGTTCCGCACGGTCAGGTTCTCCACGGCCACCCCGGGCGCCGTGACGACCACACCGGTCGGCTGCCGCACCTGCCCGTCGATGACCACCTCCGCTCGGGACTCGCCCCGCAACGTGACGCGCTCCGTGTCGATCAGCACCGACTCGTGGTACACGCCAGGCGCCACCAGCACCAGGTCACCTGGCCGGGCCAGGGACACCGCGTCCGAGATCGTCGGAGCGTCGGCAGGCACCCGGATCGTCACCTCCGCGCCGTCCGGCCGCCGCCCCTCGCCCGATCCGTCGTCGCCACCGCCGCCACCGCCGCTACAGCCGGTCACCAGCGTCAGTGCGCCCAGGGCAGCTGTCATGACGCGAAGAGCCAATCGAGACATGATCCCAGTCTGACACGGCGTCACCCCGTCGGAACGTCGAACTCCCGCACGCAGTGCGATGGTTGGGCGGCAGCCTCCGGCCGGGTGTGGCATTGTACGCATCATGTCCCGCGCCGACCGTCCCCCGTCACGCCGCGCGTTCCTCGATGTCACCGGTGTCACGGTGGCCGCCGGTCTGCTCGCCGGGTGCTCAGGGGACTCCGCCCGGTCCGACCGGCCAGGCGATCCCGCCCCCTCCGCGGCGGCCACGCCCACGCCGGTCGCGGTGACGGGCCGGTATCAGGCGGGCGTGACGCTTCCCCGGTCGGCCCAGCCCCACCTGCTTGCCCTGGTGGCCGACCTCGGCGACGCGGTGACGCCAGGACCGCTGCTGGCCGAACTCGGCGACACCATCCAGACCCTCACCGCCGGGTCCGACCCACGGCTGCTCGGCCTGTCCCCTGGCGATGTGACCGTGACCGTCGGCGTGGGCCCACGGCTGGTGCGGACGGCCGGCGCCACCCTGCCCGGCGCGGACGACCTCCCGCCGTTCTCCCGCGAACGGGTCGGCTCGCGGGAACGCGGCGGCGACCTGCTGATCCAGATCTGCGCCGGCGACCCCCTGCTCCTGCCGGTCGCCGCCGCCGCGCTCCTGGACCAGGCCGGCGACCGCGTCCAGGAGCGCTGGCGGCAGTTCGGACGCCGCGGTACGGAGGTGCCGGTGGCCGAGGACCGCACCGCACCGCGCAACCTGCTCGGTTTCATCGACGGCATCGTGGGCCCGCACACCACCGCCGAACAGGAACGTGACCTGTGGCTGGCCGGCCCCCCCGCGGTCGCCAGCGGCACCCTGGCCGTACTGCGGCGGATGGAAATCGACCTGACACGGTTCGCCGCCCTGTCCGTCGCCGAGCAGGAGGCGGTCTTCGGGCGGCGCCGGGCCAACGGCGTACCCCTCTCCGGCGGCAGCGTCGACTCGGCCCCAGGACTCAACGCCAAGACACCCGACGGGCGCTATCTCGTCCCCGCGGACGCCCACGTACGCAGGGCGAACCCCACCGTGGTCGGCGTCGGCCACATGCTCCGCCGCTCCTACAGCATCGACGGCCCCGCCCCCGGGCTGCTCTTCATCAGCTTCCAGAACGACCTGCGGACCTTCACGGCCACGCTCACCCGCATGGACACCTCCGACGCGCTGCTGCCCTTCACCACCACGACCGCAAGCGCGACCTTCCTGATCCTCCCCGGCTACGACGCGCGACGCCCGCTCGGTTCCACCCTGTTCGGCTGATCCTCGATCACCACGGTGGCCCCCATGCCGGACCGTACTGACGAGGGCAATACAGCTAGGGCGCCGTGTCGGGTTGCCCGCGCCTGATGGCCGCGTCGACCGAGGCGCCGATGCGGCTCAGGGCCGCCAACTCGTGGGGCGTGAGCCCGTCGATCAGGTACTCGCGGACCGCCGCGACGTGTCCGGGCGCCGCCGCCACGACCGCCTCGTAACCGGCCTCGGTCAGCGTCGCGTTGGTGCGTCTGCCGGAGCCCGGGATCCGGGCCCGCGTGAGCAGTCCGCGATTCTCCAGCCGCCCGACGACATGCGACAGCCTCGACAGCGACGCCGCCGTCCGCGCGGCCAGATCGCTCATCTGCAACGTGTGAGCCGGCTGCTCGGACAGGACCGAGAGCACCATGTACTCGAAGAAGGTCATCCGGGACTCGCGCTGCATCCGCGCGTCCAGGGCGGCCGGCAGGCTGATCATGAGCGCGGAGTTGGCCAGCCACGCCGCCCGCTCGTCGCGGTTCAGCCAGCGCGTTCCGGCGGCCGTACCCTCGCGTTCCCCCGCGCCCGTTCCCGATTCGCCGGGCGCCGCGACGTCGCCCGGCGCCCCGTTCCCCGGACGCCGGCGGCGCCGCCCTTCGGTGCCCGCTGTGGTTTCGGCCATGCGGCCATCCTAGGCCCTTGTTGACGCTTCAAGTTGAGGAGTGTACTTATTGATGCGTCAAGTTCGCCCTGTCGTGGCGCCGGGACCCCGGTGCCCGCGTCGGTGTGCGGGGCTGGCTCATCGATCCAGGAAGGGAACATCGGATGCAGGTCACGTCACTCGGCGGGGTCGAGGTCTCGCGCATCGGTCTCGGGGCCATGGGGATGTCGGCGTTCTACACGGGAGCCGGTCGTGACGACGCCGAGTCGATCCGCACCGTTCGGCGCGCGCTGGATCTCGGTGTCACACACCTGGACACCGCCGAGGTGTACGGGCCCCACGTCAACGAGGAGTTGGTGGGTCGCGCCGTCAGGGGCCGCCGGGACGAGGTCGTGATCGCCACCAAGTTCGGCCTCGTCTCGCACACCGGCCGACCGGGGCCGGACAGCACCCCAGCCAGCGTTCGCGCCGCTGTCGACGGGTCGCTGCGGCGGCTCGGAACCGACCGCATCGACCTGTACTACCAGCACCGGGTCGACCCCGGCGTTCCCATCGAGGAGACGGTGGGGGCGTTGAGCGAGTTGGTGGCCGCGGGCAAGGTGCGCCACATCGGCCTGTCGGAGGCGGCCGCGACGACGATCCGTCGGGCTCACGCGGTACATCCGCTGGCCGCCGTCCAGACCGAGTACTCGCTGTGGACTCGCGACCCCGAGGCCGAGGTGCTGCCCACGCTGCGGGCGCTCGGCATCGGTCTGGTTCCCTACTCGCCGCTGGGACACGGCTTTCTCACCGGCGGTATCCGCACCCTGGACGGCCTGGACGCCACCGACTGGCGGCGTACCAACCCGCGGTTCACCGGCGACAACCTCACGCGCAACCTGCGCATCCTCGACGAGGTGAGCGAGATCGCCGACCAGGCCGGGGCCACGCCCGCACAGGTCGCTCTGGCCTGGCTTCTCGCACAGGGAGACGGCATCGCGCCCATTCCGGGGACCAGGCGTGTCGACCGGCTTCAGGAGAACTGCGCCGCCGACGGAATCCGGCTCACCGCCGACCAGATCACCCGTCTGAACGATCTGCCGCCGGCGTCCGGCGAACGCCATGCCGCGCCCGACATGGCGGCCATCGACCGAATCGAAGACCGATGAACGGAGCTGTGAACACCATGGAGAGCAACGTTGTTCGTGTCGGCATCATCGGGGCGGACACGAAGGCGAGCTGGGCGGGGGCATCGCACGTCCCCGCGCTCGCGGCCCAGCCGACGTTCCGGCTGGCAGCCGTGGCGACACGGCACGAGGAGAGTGCCCGCGGCGCCGCCGAGGCGTTCGGCGCCGAGCGTTGGTTCGCCGACCCGTTCGAGCTCATCAGCGATCCGTCGGTCGATCTCGTCACCGTGGCCGTCAAGGTCCCGGCCCACCGCGAACTCGTGCTGGCGGCCCTCGCGGCGAAGAAGGCCGTGTACGCGGAGTCTCCGCTGGGCACGACCGTCGCGCAGGCGGAGGAGATGGCTGACGCGGCGGGGTCACTGCACACGGCGATCGGCCTCCAGGGCCGGCACAACCCGTCGGTGCGCCGCGCGGCGGAGATCATCGCGCAGGGCCGGCTCGGGCGGCTGCTCTCGGCGCGAGTCGCCGCGACGACCTTCGGGAACGGCCCCGAGTCGGTGAGCGCGTACGAGTACTTCGACAAGGCGGCGGCGGGAGCCGGCTTCCTGGCGATCGCCGCGGGCCACGTGCTGGATGTGGTCGAGGCGGTTCTCGGTGACATCACCGAGATCGACGCGCGCACCGAACTCCTCTGGCCGCGGGTGAAGCTGGTGGACACCGGCGCGATCTCCGTCCGGGAGGTGCCTGACCACCTCGACGCCATCGTCAGGACCGCGTCGGGCGCGCCGGTCGGGGTGCAGATCCTGGCGGGCGTACCCGCGCCTGACGCCCACTTCGGCCTGGAGGTCCGCGGATCGGACGGCTGGCTGAGGCTGACCGGCGATCACCCCGCGGGCGTTCAGGTCGGCGACCTCGCGCTGTCCTCGAGCGTGGACTTCACCCCGCCCGACAGCCCCGTCGCCACCGGTACAGGACCGACCGCCGCCGAGATCTGGACCGGTGCGTCCATCAACGTGGGCGAGGTCTACGCCAGCCTGGCGCGCGACATCGCGAACGGGACCCACCACACCCCGGGATTCGCCCACGCCGCCCACAACAGCCGCCTGATCGCCCGAGTCGAACAGGCCGCGCGCACCGGCCTCCGGCAGTGAGGGCGTGACACCGGGCCATGACCGATACGGCGACCGATTCGCGAGCCCCGGTGACCGACATAGGTTCGTGCCCGGCTGAAGACGCCTGAGGCCCGGAGACTCGACGCCTTTGCGGGAAATCGGCGAGTCGATGCCTCATCAGGCAGGTCGGTCGAATTGTCGTTGTCTCTCCAGGAGTTTCACATGCGCATCGGATTCTCGCTTCCCCAGTACGGCGCGATGGCTCAAGAGCTCAGTAGGCTCGCCGACTTCGCCCGACAGGCCGAGGAACTCGGAGCCGACAGCCTCTGGGTGGGTGACCGCGTGCTGGCCGCGGTGAATCCGAGCGTGGGCTACGGGGGCATGGACACGATTCCGTGGCAGTTGCATTCCATGCTCGACCCGTTCGTGGCACTGGGTGTCGCCGCGAGCGTCACCGAACGCGCGCTGCTCGGCGCCTCCGCACTCATCGCCCCCTGGTATCCCCCGCTGCTCCTCGCCCGGTCGCTGACCGGCATCGACGTGGTGAGCGGGGGACGCCTCATCCCCGGCCTCGGCACCGGTTGGTCGCCCGACGAGTACCAGGGCGTGGGCGTTCCCTGGAAGGAGCGGGGCGCGAGGCTGGACGAGTGTCTGGACGTGCTGGAGGCGGTGTGGACCACCGACCCCGTCGCACGACACGACGGCAGGCACTACGCCTTCCCCGCCGCGCGCATCGGGCCCAAGCCGGTCCAGCGCCCCCGGCCTCCGATCTATCTGTCCGGCTTCGCCCCGGCCTCCCAACGCCGGGCGGCCCGTCGCGCGGACGGCATACTTCCCGTGGCGGTGCCCGTTCCGGGTTCCGCGTTCGACCCCGCCGCGGTGATCAACCGGCCGCTGCGACAGGTCCGCCGCCTGGCCGAGGCCGTGGGCCGCGACCCGGCCGGCATCGACGCGATCCTGAGGATCAACCCCACCACCGAGTCGACCGTGCCGGAGATCGCGGACATCGTCCTCCGCACGCGAGACGAGACCGACGTCGACCACGTCTTCGTGGACTTCGTCTACCTGGCCGAAGAGGGCGTGGACCAGGCGCTGGAGCTGGTCCGGCACACACTGGAACTGACGCGCTGAGGGCCGTGGTTCGACAAACCGACGACCCAGGACCCTAGTTGACATTTCAACTACTGACACCTAGCATGGATGACGCGTCAACCAGGCGGTGGGTCGCCAGCCGGTCAGCCGTGTTCGGCTCACCGCGGGCATCGAGAGACGACAGGCCCGGAGCCGCCCGCCCCACATGCGGAGCGCGCCGTTCGCACGGCTCCTTGACGGTGCACGAAGACGCGGACCAGGGAGGAACGTTGGGAAGCCCACTGCCGCGGATCGACACGGACATGGCCACGTCGCGCTCCTCCGCCCCCGCACGGCCGGGGCAGCGCGGGCGCCCCGGCGGACGGATTCCGGTGACCGTTCACGCACTGGACCCGATCTCCCGGGAGGGCGCGCGAGGCCAGCTGCGCCGTCGCCCGGAGATCGAGCTCCGCGAGGACTCCGAGGCCGGTCCTGACACGGTGGCCCTGCTCATCAGCGACATCCTCGACGACGACGCCGTCGCCCGGCTGCGCCGCATCATGGGCAGCGGGCAGACCCGGGCCGTGCTCGTGGTGGGCTCGCTGCACGACGCCAAGCTCCTCGACGTGCTCGGCATCGGCATCGGCGCCATCGTCTGGCGTCACGAGGCCACCGAGGACCGCCTGGCGCAGGCGGTGATGGCCGCGGCGCGCGGCGACGGCGAGCTGCCGGCCGACCTGCTCGGCCGGCTGATCGACCAGGTGAACGTGCTGCACCGGATGGCGGCCGGCCGGGCCGGCTTACCCGGCTCGGGCCTCTCGCCGCGCGAGGTGGACGTGGTGCGGCTGGTCGCCGACGGCCTCGGCACCAGCGAGATCGCCGCCAAGCTGTCCTACTCCGACCGCACGATCAAGAACATCCTGCACGAACTGACCACGCGGCTGCACCTGAGGAACCGGGCGCACGCCGTCGCGTACGCCCTCCGCGAGGGCTACATCTGACCGGCCGCACGACAGAACGGAAGCCTGACGGTGATTCACGAGGTGGACGAAGTCCTCAAGGGGCTGCTCGGCGGCGGGGCGCTGGCCGGCTCCGGCGTCGAGGTCTCGTTCGACGCGCCCACCCGCGACTGGGCGGCCCGGCGCAACGCGCCCGCGATCAACGCGTACCTGTACGACCTGCGGGAGGACGTGAAGCGCCGCCAGCAGGGAATCACGCCCGTGCGCGACGAGCACGACACGGTTGTGAAACACCGGTCGCCGCCACGCTGGTTCCGGCTGTCGTACCTGGTCACGGCGTGGACGAGGCGGGCGGAGGACGAGCACCGGGTGCTGTCCGCCCTGCTGGCCACGCTGTTGTCCCGCGATCAGCTGCCCCCGTCGGAACTCCCGGGCGCGCTCGGCGCGCTCGGCATGCCGGTGCAGCTGACGGTCGCCGGTGACCACCCCGAGTCCCGCTCCCTCGCCGACATCTGGTCCGCGCTCGGCGGCGAACTCAAGCCGTCCATCGACCTGGTGATGATCGTTCCCTTCCCCGGCTACCCCGAGTACGACGCCGGCCCGCTGGTCACGGAGGGCATGGCGATCCGCGCGCACCGCGTGGACGAGCCCGAGGCGGCCCCCGACGAACGCGCCCACCGGCCCCACCAGGTGGCGATGGCCCGGCGGTCCCCGGGGGCGGCCACGTGACCACGGAGGCCGTGACAGCACCGGAGCACGGCGACCTCGCCCCGGACGACCGAGGGGACGCCGACCCGGGCGTCGCGCTCCTGTTCCGGCTGGCCCGGCTGTGGGAGCGGGTCGCGTGGCTGGTCGAGGACCGTTCCGCCGACGACCCGACCGCCGGCGACCCGATGCGCGGTCTCTACCTGTCCGAGGACGCCGTACGGCATCTGCTGGACACCGCCCCCGCCGCCGCCCACGGCACCGCGCCAGGGCCCGACTGGTCCGCCCCTCCCGACGCGGGCGGCGACCGACTTGGCATGCTCGCCCACCGGTTCGGTCTCACCGAGGTCGATGTCGCCGCGCTGCTCATCGCCGTCGCCCCCGACCTCGACCGCACCTTCGAGCCGCTCTACGGCTACCTCAACGACAACGTCAGCCGCCGCCGGGCCACGATCGGGCTCGTGCTCGACCTGTGCGGGCTGCCAGGGCACCTGGCGGCGGCCCGCGCCCGATTCCACCCGGCGGCGCCACTCGCCGCGCTCGGCCTGCTCACCGTCGAGGAGCCCGAACGCCCCTTCCTCAGCCGCTCACTGCACGTGCCCGACCGCGTCGTGGCGCACCTGCTCGGCGACGACACCCCGGACGCGGCGCTCGCCGCCCACCTGCGCCCCACCCCGGAGCCGACCGCCGCGTACCCCGACGACGGACTCGCCGACCGGCTGTCCGCCCACCTCGCCCGCGGCCCGGCCGTCGTCTACCTGCGCGAGCACCGCGAGGGCGACGGGCTGGCCTGCGCCACCGCCGCGCTGGGCGGCCGAACCCTGGTCTACGACGGCCCGCCCGAGGACGTGCCCACCCTGCTGCGCGAGGCCCGGCTGTCGAAACGCCCCATCACCGTGTCAGGACTGCCGGACGAACCGGCCGCGCTGCTACGGGAGCTGACCGCGCAGCAGGACGTCTCCGTGCTGCTCACCGACCCGCGCCCGTACGACCCCCGTTGGTGCGAACACGACCCGCTGGTGCTGGACGCGCCCCGGCGCGGAGCGGGGGACGCGGCGGCCTGGTCCGCCGCCCTCGGCCTCGCGGCCGGCGACGAGCCGGGGTTCGACCTGGCGACGGCCGTCGCCCCCTACCACCTGGGCGGCGAGGGCGTCGTGCGGGCCGCGCGCGCCGCCCGCGCGCTGGCCGACCTCGACGGCACCCCGCTCACCGCCGCCCACCTGCGCCGCGCCGCCCGGCAGCAGTCCGCCTCCGGGCTCGAACGGCACGCCCGCCAGATCCGGCCCGCCGTCGACTGGACCGACCTGGTCCTGCCGGCCGGGCCGCTGTCCCAGCTGCGCGAGCTCGCGCTGCGCGCCCGGCACCGCGACCGGGTGCTCGGCGAGTGGCGGCTGAGCGCGGGCGGCGGCCGGGGCCGGGGTGTACTCGGTCTTTTCGCGGGCGAGTCCGGCACCGGCAAGACCCTCGCCGCGGAGGTCGTGGCGGCCGAACTCGGCCTCGACCTCTACGTCCTGCAACTGTCGTCGGTGGTGGACAAGTACGTCGGCGAGACCCAGAAGAACCTCGAACGCGTCTTCACCGAGGCGGACCGCACCGACGCCGTGCTGCTGTTCGACGAGGCCGACGCGGTCTTCGGCAAGCGGTCCGAGGTGAAGGACTCCCACGACCGCTACGCCAACATGGAGAGCGCGTACCTGCTCCAGCGCCTCGAGTCCTTCGACGGCATCGCCCTGATGACGACGAACCTGCGGGCCAACATCGACGAGGCGTTCACCCGCCGCCTGGACCTGGTGGTCGACTTCCCCTTCCCCGACCCGGAGCAGCGGCTGGCGCTGTGGCGCCACTCCCTGGAGCGCGTGCCGGGCGCCGAGGACGCCGACCCGAGGGAACTCGCCACCGGGTTCGAGCTGGCGGGCGGCGCCATCCGCAGCGCGGTCGTCACCGCCGCCTACCTCGCCGCCGGGCGCGGCGGGTCGGTCACCGGACCCGACCTGCTGGAGGGCGCCCGCCGCGAGTACCGCAAGGCGGGCCGCCTGGTGCCCGGCGAGTTCACCGCCGCGTGGTAGCCCGGCACGGGCCGCCGGCCCTGGCCCCCACTCGCCCTCCTCGAAGGGCCTGACGATCTGCCACGGCTGGTTGTCGCCCCCGGGTGTACGGCACGCAGGTACACCCGATCGCCGCTGGTCAGAACGCTCCGGAAGCCGCCGCAAGCGGGCGACGGTGGCGGGGGACGAGAGAGAAGGACCGGAAGCTCGGGGAGCGTGCGTGATGCCCGGGTGCCCGCGGTCAGGGCCCAGCCCGGGCGGCACTCCAAGGTTCTGACGAACGCACTACTTCACGGAGCGACAGGCGGCGAAGTGCACGTCTCCCATGCCGGGGCTGAGGAGAGACGACAGCCGAGCCGCCTCCTCGACCGTGACGGTCGTGTCGGGAGCGATGACTCTCAGTTGCTTCAGTTCGCTGATGATCACAGGACCTTGCCTGCGGAGTCCGACGACGTACTTGCCGCGGAAGTCGTAGGGACCCCGGCGCCGTCGCAGCTGGATGGGGCTTCCATGGACGTTCAGTCGCTTCGGATGGTAGAGGGTGTAGTCCGGGATGACGTCGCCCGGCCCGTGGGTGCTGCGGGCGCGGGGGTCCACGGGCTCCTTGGTCTCCTCGTCCTCCGCCGACACGATATCCCGCGTGGTTCCCCGCTGCGGACTTGTCGCGGGCCCCAGTTCACCTCGCTCGATCCGGTGGGCGCGGCTGTCTTCGAGGGGGAAACCATGCGGAGTGTAGAAGTGCACTCTCGTGCCTTCCGGAATGGTCATCGTCAAAGCGCCGCCGGACACATGGTGGGCACCATGACCGGAGAGGACCGTGCCACCGTCGCGCCGACCCGGAGTCCGATGTGCGCGCCAGGATCCCGCCCGGTCACTGATCATTTCCGGTTGTTCCACGGACAGTGCTCCCATCTGCCCGATCAACTCGGTCACCGCGGCGTTCCCGGCACGGTCCTGCAGGTGTTGCATGAGATCTGGCGGGGGTGCGGTGCGGCTCGGCGGGCTCTTCCTGGTGGAGTCGCTGGCGCGCTCTTCGCGATGAAACATCTCCGCTCCCTGGCTCTCTCTCAGGCTCCGTCACGCCTGCTGCCACGATGCGAGAACTCCAGGGACCTCCGCCAGGACCACGCGGGCAGGCACGAAGGCACGCGCGAAGGCGAAAGGGGAACCGTGCGGCCACACCCCGTGCCTTCGGGAGGAGCCACTCACCAGTCCCGATTGGCTGTCAGCTCCCCGCGTTCGCCCCGAACATGCGGGGTCGCCTGTGGCCCTCACTCGTCCTCCTCGAAGGGCCTGACGATCTGCCACTCCTGGTCGTCGTCGTCGACGCAGTCGTAGATGGCGAGCGGGACGCCCGTCTCGTCGGTCAGGCCGTCCACGTCCAGGCACAGGCCGTTGCTGGCGAAGTTGTGGATCCAGTAGCGGTTCTCTCCCCGCTCCTCGAGCCACCACAGCTGGTTGTCGCCCGTCGTGCCATCGCAGGCGGACTGGATGACCTGTGTCCTGCGCGGCTGCCCCCCGCGTCCCGGCAGGTCCATGCACAGACCGTCCGCCGCGTTGACGATCTGGAAGAGCGGCGCGCTGCCCGGGCCACCCTCGGGGTACTTCACCTCCAGGTGCCACACCTGGTTGTCGCCGGCCACTGTGCACTCGGCCTGCTGCACGATGCCGCTCTGCTCTCCCCGGCCCCGTCCGGGAATGTCGGCGCACCGTTCGCTGTAGGTGTTCGACAGCAGGACGTTCCTGGCGGGCACGGGCGATTCCGGCTCCTCGGGTGGTGGCGGCGCACCTCCGCCACCACCGTCGCCCTCCTCCGGGGCCGGCTCCTCTTCCTCCTCGGTGGGCTCCTCGGTCGGCTCCTCCGCGGGCTCGGGCGGCGGCTCGGTCAGCTCCGGGGTGGGGGTGGCCTCGGGCGGCAGCACGTCGCCGGCCGCCGCCGGGCTCGCCGTGGCGGCGCTGGTGACCCTCGGCCGGTTGGCGAACCACAGCACCACGAACATGATGGCGAGGGCCAGCGCGATACCGAAGACGGTGGCCAGCCAGCGGGGCAGCACGCCGAGTTGGCGGTAGACGCCGTCCACGGGCAGCGGCTCGGTGCCCGAGCGCTGCAACGCCAGGGTGTAGGGCCGCTCCTCGCTCGGCCCGATCCAGGTGACCTGCTGGGGCGACAGCCGCGCCTTGACGAACGCGGCCCGCCCCGGCTCGATCCCCACGTTGGCCGGGTGGATCTCGTAGCTGAGCTGGTCGCCGTTGTCACTGCCGCTGATGGAGGCGGTGAGCGGGGTGTTGCCGAGGTTGTCGATGGCGAGCCGCGGCCTGCCCCGGAAACGGCCCCGCACGGTGACGGGCACCAGCTCGGCCCTTACCTCCGTGAAGGGCAGGATGGTGAGGTTGCCCTCGGGGACCGTGACGGCGTCCGGGTGTTCGGTGGGCGTGATCCGCACCGCGTACGGGTTCGGCCCGGCCGCCGCGTCCGGCGACCGGGGCGGCGCGAACGTCAGCTCCACGGTCCCCGTGGTCCCCGGGTAGAGCCGCAGCACCTGCGGCTCCACCCGCGTCCAGGGCGCGATCTGCCCGACGGGCTCGAATCGGTACTCGTCGACGACGTCACCGGTGTTGCGTACACGCAGCCGCACGCGCGTGCTGTCCCCGGCCTCCACGGTGGCGGAGGCGGGTTCGAGGGAAGTCCACAGGCTCACACCCCGACGCTAGGGCGGCCGGTGACGCCGGGTCAGGAGTCTTCCGTGCACGGCCCGGCCGCCGCGAGGGCGGGGCGGTTGCCCTCGCGGGCCGGCCGCGGGGTCACTGGCGGTTGCCGGGCACGTACACCTCGGGCTCCTTCGCCGAGTACACCGACGCGAAATCCTTGTCGCTCCGCTTGCGCACCTTGATGGTGATGCGGGCGGAGTTGATGTCCCGCCTCTCCAGTTCGCGCGCCACGGCCTCGGCCCGCCGGCGCGCCAGACCGCTCGACGCGATGATCCCACCGCTGGCGTGCCCTTCGACCACGATCGGTGCACTCGACTGCCGCCACCCCTCGGCGACGGTGCCAAGCCGGCGGAGGCTGAAGGGCTGCAGGCGGTCCGAGTCCTCCTCGAAGAACAGGCGAGGAACGCTGGTGGTGACGACCGTCATCGCGTTGAGCACGGTTTGGCTGCTCTCGCTGTGGAAGCTGCGCTCGGTCCCCGGTTGGTACATCTTGAAGTACCACAGGTCGCCCATCGCGGACCTGGCCTCCCGCCCCAGCAGCTTGTCGGCCTTCTGCTCGGCCTCGCTCTGCGGCATGAGGGGGCTTCCCGGGTTGTCTCTCACGTACGCCTCGGCGACCACACGGGCCGCCTCGGCCAGCAGCCTCTCCACCATCTTGCCGCGGTTGAAGTTCTCCAGGGTGATCTGGTCTCTGCCATCTCCGCTCTCGGCCAACACCGTGGCGTAGTGGTAGCCCCAGATCCGTTCCTCGCGTCGCCGTACCCGGTTGCGAGCGAAATCGAATCTCTCGGGGACACCGTCACGCGGCGCGGCGGAGATGGTGTGCGTGGTCAGTGCCTCACCGACCCGGGCGTTGGCGTACTCGTTGATGCCGATACCCTGCTCGAGGTCCCGGTTCTCCCCGGAGAACTGGCTTCTGCCGTACGCCTCGCCGGGCTCGAGCGCCGGACGGGGACCCTGGGCGGCCTCTGCCGCCTGCCGCGGAGTCCTCGGTGGCCGGCGCGAGGTCAGCGCGGCAGCGAGGGGCCCCAGCCCAGTGGCGCCTCTGGGGCCGATGTCCCCGGCGACGCCCTGGCCACCCGCGTCGCGGAACATCGCATGACCCAAGGAGCCGCCGACCATCTTCTCGGCGACCTCCACACACTCGTGTTGCACCAGGTGCATGAACCTCTCGCGGACGACATCGTCCTGATCAGTCGCGATCCGGGGCCGGACCACCGTGAGCCGTTCCCCACGGGAGTTGGTCACGGAGTGGCCGCCCTGGGCCAGTCGGACGTAGTTGCCGGCCCTGGCCAGTTTCCGGTTCGCCGAGTCCACGACCTCCGGAACGGCGTAGAACTCCTTGGGCTGGCCCTTCGTGGAGTTGATGGCTATCGTCTCGTCGCCGGACCAGGACATGGTGACCGGCCCCTTCGGCTCGACGTACCGATTCGTGTCAACCTTGAATGCGCCCTCTCTGTCGAGCGTGAGGGAGACCGACCCGGTGTTCACGGCAAAGGCCGGCAGCTGATCGCCGGAATCCGGGGCGAGCTCAGGGGTGATCGGGTTGGTACTGGTCTCGTACCGCTGGACTTGGTGGACGTGGGCAGTCGCCGCCTGGTTGCCGGCGGTGCGTTGGATGTCCCGCTGGACGCCGGGGAGGCCGCCGGGTCCCGACGGTCCGCGGCCGGCCGGTGAGAGCGGAGCTCGCATGACGCGGTCGGCGACGGCGTCGGCGGACTGCTCGAACTCGTCCTTCGGTTCCGAGACGCTCACACCGTCGCCGTGGTCGGTGCCGGCGACCGAACCCGCTCGCTGCTGTCGAAGGTGCTCCAGTTCGTGGGCGATCACTTTCTTGTCGCCCACGGCCTTGCGACTGAGGACGATGTGAGAGCGCGAGGTGTACGCCAAGGCGTCCAACTCGGCCGCCGAGCGGTCCGCTTCCGCTCCCGTGTGCATCCGCACGGAGGCGAAGTTCTCCCCACCGAAGCGCTGTTCCATCTCCTCTCGCAGAGTCGGTTCCATCGGTTGGCCGGGCCGGCGCAGGACATCGTGCACCGTCAGGCGCTGCACCGGTCGCGTCGCCGCCCGCTCCTGTCCGCCGTCGGGTCCGTGCTGCTGCTCGTCCCGGTCGTGGTCGCCCTGCGGGGACCGTGACCGCTGGATCATCGCCGCCACCGCCGCGTTGCCCGCAGTGCCCTGGAGCGCCATCAGGCCGGCGGCGCCCGTCGTTTCCCCGGTCGCTGGCGCCGCGGCGGGCTGCCGTTGCCGGGGCCGGCCGGATCGACCCGCGTGCTGCTCACCCTGATGTTCCTGGCGAAGCGCCATGACGTCCCTTCCCACGGACTGCTGAGCAACCTGTGTCTAGCCCGCCCGGTCGATCGAGGCCAGGGTCTGCGGGTCAGACACGAGGGCACGTGAAGGGGCCGTTTCGGCGCCGCACGGTGCGCTCCGTGCCAATTCGCGCTCCGTCCGGCCGCGCGGGGCAAGCCGGCTTCACCCGGTGGGCAGGGCCTGTGCCCCCGGTCAGGGACTGGCGGACGTTTCTTCCGCCGAACGCGGGAGCGAAGGTGGAACCGTTCCGTCCCGTCTCCGAGGAAGAACGAGGAGAGCCCAACCATGCCCTCGTACCTGTCGCCTGGCGTCTACGTCGAGGAGGTGGCCAGCGGCGCGCGCCCGATCGAGGGGGTGGGCACGTCGGTGGCGGCCTTCGTCGGGCTCGCACCGACCGGCCCGCTGAACGAGCCGACGCTGGTGACCAACTGGACGCAGTACGTGGCGGCCTTCGGTGACTTCACCGACGGGTACTACCTCGC
Source organism: Streptomyces mayteni (assembly GCF_054783955.1). Lineage (NCBI taxonomy): Bacteria > Bacillati > Actinomycetota > Actinomycetes > Kitasatosporales > Streptomycetaceae > Streptomyces > Streptomyces mayteni. The sequence goes on from NZ_BAAGPR010000001.1 coordinate 81,364, forward strand.
GCACTCCGTCTACGGCTTCTTCAACAACGGCGGCACCGCGGCGTACGTCGTCCGGGTCGGCGGCTCCCCCAAGGACGCCGCTCCCGCGAACGGCGCGGCGCCCGCCGCCGTCACCGGCTCCGGCGGCAGCGCGACACCCCCGGCCGCGCTGCCGCCGGGCGAGCCGAAGCAGCTCGGTACCTTCACGGTCGCGGCCACGGCGCCCGGTGACCTGAGCGTCGAGGTGGCCGACCCCGAGGGCGAGGGGCCAGCCGAGCGGTTCAAGCTGATCGTCAAGGACGGCGGCAAGACCGTCGAGAGCTTCGACGTGACGGCGAAGAAGGGCAACCGCAACTACGTCGTCACCCAGATCAGGGAGCGCTCCCAGCTCGTCGAAGTGGCCGAGGCGGCGGCCGCCGGGCAGCTCGCCCGGCCCGGCAACCAGACCGTCGCGCTGTCGGCCCCGGCGCCCGCGGTGCCGGGCGGGGACGTCGAGGCGGAGCGGCCGGGACCGGCCCAGTACCTCGGCGACTCCGCCGACCGGACCGGCTTCGGCGGCCTGGAGGCCATCGACGAGATCTCCATGGTGGCCGTGCCCGACCTGATGGCCGCCTACCAGAGCGGCGCGATCGACATGGAGGCCCTCAAGGCGGTCCAGCTCGGCATGATCGCGCACTGCGAGCTGATGGGCGACCGGGTCGCCATCATCGACCCGCCGCCCGGCATGAACGCCCGCCAGATCCGGGTCTGGCGCCAGGAGACGGCCGGCTACGACTCCAAGTACGCCGCGCTGTACTACCCGTGGATCAAGTCCTTCGACCCGGCCACCGGACAGGCCCGCCTGGTGCCGCCGAGCGGCCACATCGCCGGCATCTGGGCCCGCAACGACGCCGAGCGCGGCGTGCACAAGGCGCCCGCCAACGAGGTGGTGCGCGGCGCGGTGGACCTGGAGATCCAGATCACCCGCGGCGAGCAGGACCTGCTCAACCCGATCGGCGTCAACTGTGTCCGCGCCTTCCCCGGCCGTGGCATCCGCGTCTGGGGCGCCCGCACCCTCTCCTCCGACCCGGCCTGGCGCTACCTCAACATCCGCCGGTACTTCAACTACCTGGAGGAGTCGATCCTGCTGGGCACCCAGTGGGTCGTCTTCGAGCCCAACGACCAGAACCTGTGGGCCCGTATCCGCCGCAACATCTCGGCGTTCCTGGTCAACGAGTGGCGCGGCGGGGCCCTGTTCGGCTCACAGCCGGAGCAGGCGTTCTACGTCAGGTGCGACGAGGAGTCCAACCCGCCGGAGTCCGTCGACCTCGGCCGGGTCGTCTGCGAGATCGGCGTCTCGCCGGTCAAACCAGCGGAGTTCGTGATCTTCCGGCTCGCCCAGTTCTCCAGCGGCAGCGCGGAGCTGGAGGAGTAGCTCCGCGCGTCACCCGGCGTTCGCGCGCCGGGTGACGGCAGACGTCGTGAACCCAGCCAGCGAGGAACAGGGAAGAGAGCAGAGATGAGTCTCACGGAAACCGACAGCCTTGTCGCACATTCCTTCGGCCTACAGATCGACGGGATCTTCGTCGGATATCTGATGTCGGTGAGCAATTTCCAGACCGAGCAGGACACCATCGAGAACCCGCAGAACTCGGAGAACGGCCAGCCGACGACCGCCATCCTGCCGGGCACGAGGAAGACCGGAAGCGTCGAGATCGTGCGCGGCATGCGGCCCGACCGGACCTTCAACGAGTGGATCAACGACTCCACCGCCGGCCGGATGGGTAGCGCGCGCAAGAACGCGACGATCATCATCATGGACCACGAGCGGAACCCGATCAGGCGGTACAACCTGCGCAGGGCCTGGTGCAGCAAGATTTCGCCGAGCAACCTCACGGCGGGTGAGGCGTCCGTCCTCACCGAGACCTACACCATCGTCTTCGAGGAAATGGTCATCGAGTGATGCGACGGACCATTGCCAGGGCGCCGAGCGGAACCACGCTCGCGCCGGAGCCGCCGGCCGCCGCCTCCCCCGAGGCCACGGCCGGCGGCGTGCCGGGGCAGCTGCGGACGGAATTCCCCTTCCAACTGCCGCGCGGCTACGTGGACGACCAGGGCACGGTCCACCGGGACGGCGTGATGCGGCTGGCGACGGCGCGCGACGAGCTCCTCCCGCTGCGGGACCTGCGGGTGCAGGAGAACCCTGCTTACCTGTCGGTGGTCCTGCTGGGCCGCGTCATCAGCCGCCTGGGCACGCTGGCGATGGTCCACGACGGCGTCGTGGAGGGGATGTTCGCCTCCGACCTGGCGTTCCTCCAGGACTTCTACCGCCAGATCAACGCCGAGGGGCACACCCGCGCGTCGGTGGTCTGCCCCCACTGCTCGGAGCCCTTCGAGGTGGATCTCGGCGGGAGCCGCCTGGGGGAATCGTGACGTACGCGACCGGCCGGCTGCACGAGGAGATCGCGTACGTCGCCTACCACTTCCACTGGGGCCTGGACCAGATCCTGGACCTGGAACACCACGACCGCCGCCGCTACGCGGAGCAGATCGCGTCCCTGGTGACGCGTGCCAGGACGGAGGAGTGAGGCGTGGCCTTGCTCGACAGATTCAGGCTCGACAGACTCAGGAGCGGCGGCCGGCGGGAGGCCGCCGGCGCGGAATCCGGTGTCGGGCCGGAAACCGGGGTCGGTGCGGCGGCCACGGCGCCACCACCACCGGTCGCCTGGGCGGGACTGCCGCCGATCCAGCGGTCGTTGGGCACGGGGCAGAGCGTCGCCGACGCGGAGTTCACCGCGCGGATGGCGACGCTCCAGAACCCGTCGTTCGCGGGAACGCTGTCCCATGCCGTCCTCGACGGCCGCACGATGAGCCTGGCGAGCCGGGGCAGGCCCACGGCGTACGGGAACCCCACCGCGGGACTCGAGCTGCCCTCGTTCACGCTGCCGGTGGTGACGCCGGCGCCGAAGGAGGAGCCCGCGCCGGTCCCTTCCCCGGTCACCGTGCCGCTGACCCCGCCGTCTCGTACGTCGGTGCCGCGGGTGACGCCCGTGGCTGAGCGCGCGCCACGGCCGCCGTCCCTGACGAGGGTGGCGGCGGCCACCGCGCCGCCGGTGCGGCGCCGCGTGCTGCCGGCGTTCCGTCCGGATCCGAAGCCCGGGAACCCCGGGGGCGGGAACCCCGGAAACGACGCCCCCGGCGCCGGGGGAGGCGAAGGGTCGGGTGGGCCCGTTCCGCCGCGTGGCGACGCGGGCGGCGGCGCCGTGCCGAGCCCGGTGAACGGCGGCGTTCCGCCGGTTCAGCGGGCAGTGGCGGCCCCGAAGGTGGCGGCTGACGGCGCGCCGTCCGGCGCCCCCCGTGACGAGCCGCCGGGTCGGACGAGCAGCGCGGCCCGACGGCCGGCGGAGCGGATCAAGGCCCCGGCCCCCGCCAAGTCCCCCTCGGCCCGGCCGCGGGCGGCGGACGCGCGCGAGGCTCCGCCCGGCGGTCGCGCCGCGATCCAGCGTGCGGCGGCGACGGCGACGCCCCGGCGGGAAACCGGCGGAACGGCGGACAGTGGGACGGCCTCGTCGCCGATCCGCCCCTTGACCGTGCCTGCTTCCCTCAGCTCCGTCAGGAGCGACGGCCTCACGGCGGCGCCCGGCGCCACCGTCCAGCGCTCGGTGGCTACACCGCCCGTTGATCACCCTTCCACCCCTGCCCCTGCCTTGGACTCCGGTGGCTCCGCCGTCGCCTCGGCGTCGCGGAACACCCCACGTTCCCCCGCGCGGCTCGGTCTCGGCGCTCCAACGGGTCGGCCGGTGCCACCCGCTCCCCCATCGGCCCGGCGATCGCCGGACGCCGCGCGTCCGTTCCCGGCTCCCCCGGCCGCCGACAGCCGTCCCTCGGCGGATTCCACGCCGGCCGCTTCGCCCGGTCCCGCATCGTCGAGCGTCGCGTCACCGGTCCCATCGACAAGGGCTCCGTCGTCAGCGACCGCGTCGTCGGCGCGTCCAACACCGCGCGACGCGGCCCCCGCCACGCCGGTGAGCCGGCCCGCCCCGGACACCGCTCCGCCCCTGCCCATCCAACGGAGCACCGCGCGCTCCACGCCGCCCGGCCTCGGAGCCCCCGCCACAGCCAAAGCCACAGCCACGCCAACAGACCCGACGCTATTCGCCCCACCGCCCGCGTCCACCACACGCCCGGCACCGGTGCGACGACGCGAGGCCAGGGCTCCCGCACCCACCCCGGCGCCGGATGCGGCACGTCAGGTCCCGGCTCCCTCAACCGCCCACAACCGCCCGTCGGCGGATCCCGCACCGATCCGTCCCGCGACTCCCGGTCCGACATCATCCGTCCGCTCGGCCGCCGCTCCGCCGTCAGTGACCGCGTCGTCGGCCAGTCCAGCACCGCGCGACGCGGCCCCCGCCACCTCCGAGCCATCAGCGCCCCGCCCCTCGGCGGGCCCACCGCCCACGCGCCCCGCCGCGCCAGTGACCCGACCCGCCACGAGCACCTCTCCGACCCCGCCGATCCAACGGAGCACCACCCACCCCACTCCGCCCAGCCCCGGGACTCCCGCCACACCCGGGCCAGCCGAACCGACGCCGCTCGCCGTGCCGCCCGCGCGCCCGACGCCCGTGCAGCGACGCGAAGCCGGGACTCCCGCACCCGCCACGACACGTTCGATCACATCGCCTTCGGCCACCGACGACCCGCCGCTGGCGGGCCCCGATCCGGCCCGTCCCGGGCCGGCTGTCCCATCAGCCGCGGCTCCGCCACCGGTGACCGCGTCGTCGGTCAGCCCGGCGCCGCGCGGTACGGCGCCATCCGCGGCGGAGCCGTCGGTGCCCCGTTCCGTGGCGAGGCCCGTGGCGCGGCGCGTGGAACTGACGAGCCGTCCGGCCAGGGGCACGTCCCAGGCCGCACCGCCGGTTCAACGGAGCACCGCGCGCCCCACCCGGCCAACACCGCCCGCGCACCCGGCGCCGTCTCCCGCCGGGGAACGGTCCGGCCGGGTGCCCCTGCCCTCCGTCGTGCAGCGTGTCACGGCGTCCAACGCCGCGCCGCCGCCCGTCGCGGTCCAGCGGCGTGCGCACGTCCACGCGCCCGCCGCGCCGCGCGGCGAGGTCACCGCGCTTTCCCTGCCCGGCACCCCGGCGCCGGTTCCGATGCCCACCGTCGCCCGCGCGCCCGCACCACCCTCCGTCACGCGACCGGCACCCACACCCACCCCCGCACCCACCCGGGCCCCGGCAACGGTGCGACGGCCGACGGCTCCTGCCCCACCCGTGGTCCAGCGGTCCACCCGGCTGGTGGCCCCGCCCACGACCTCGGCGCCCCCAGCGCCACCAGCGCCCCGGACCCCGCGCGCCGCCTCGCAGCCCGCGGAACGTGCGGCGCCCGCGCCAGCGGCTGGCTTCGATCCGCGCGCGCTCACCCCCCGCCAACTCGACGAGCTGACCCACCGGCTCACCGGCCGCATCACCCGCCTGCTGCGCGCGGAGCTGCGCCAGGACCGCGAGCGGATCGGACGGCTCCGCGACACCCCCCGCTGACCTCCAGCCGACCCGGCAGACCCGGCAGACCCCGCACGAAGGAAAGGTCCACCCTCGATGCCTCAGGAACTCGACCCAGGCACCTCGCTCTTCTTCAACCTCAGCATCGACGGCGAGAGCCTGGGCCGCTTCAACGAGTGCGAAGGGCTGTCCTCCCAGGTGGAGATCGAGCAGCGTCAGGAGGGCGGCAACAACGGCTTCGTCTGGCAGCTGCCGACCCGCGTCAGCTTCTCCAACATCCGGCTGACCCGCCCGCTCACCCCGGAGACCGCGAAGGTCGCCAAGTGGATCTCCTCCATCCAGACGGGAATCACCCGCCCCACCGCGCAGATCAGGGCGCTGCGCGCCGACGGGTCCGAGGTCGCGCGCTGGGGGCTGATCGACGTGCTGCCGGTCAGCTGGCAGGGGCCCGCCTTCAACCCGGCCAGCCCGGCCGTGGCCACGGAGGTCCTGGAGATCGCCCACCACGGATTCACCGACTGAACCGGACTCCAACGGACCTCGACGGACCCAGACGACCGAGAAGAAGGACCGCACCAGCCATGCCCACGGGAAACGGAGGCGCGGGCAAGAGCCTCGTCCGCGCCACGCTCGCCATCCACGAACCCCCCACCGGCTACAGCACCACCCCGGGCGGGCTCATCAAGACCCTCACGCTCGACTTCAACCCGGTGCAGCTGGCCCTCAGCCGCCGCGCCAACTGGGCCGTCACCCCGACCGCGGCCGTGCGCGACGGCTCGCTGCCCGAGTATCTCGGTCCCGAGCCCCGCGAGATGAGTGTGGAGGTCTTCCTCGACTCCTCGGAGGAGCCCGACGGCAACTCCGTGATGCGGAAGGTGAGAGCGCTGATGGAGTGCTGCGAGACGACCGCGAGGAGTGTCGCCGCCAAGCAGCCGTCGCCGCCGTGGGTCGTGTTCCAGTGGGGCTCGTTCGCCACGGCCCGCTTCACCGCGTACGTCTCCTCCGTCGAGGCCACCTACACCCTCTTCGGCACCACCGGCGTGCCGATCCGCGCCACCTGCCAGGTGAACATCCACGAGATCCCCAGCACGACCGGCGGACAGAACCCGACGTCCGGCGCGCTCACCGCCCGGCGGGTGCACCGGGTCGTCGCGGGCGACTCGCTGCAGTCGATCGCGTGGCGCGAGTACGGCGCCGCCGCCGCGTGGCGGTCGATCGCCGAGGCCAACGACATCGACGACCCCGCCGCCCTGCGGACCGGCAGCGAACTGATGCTGCCGGCCGCCGAGGAGGTGACCTACTGATGTCGCAGCGGTCGTTCTCCAACGTCGCCCACGTCTCCATCGGCGGCGGGGTGCTGAGGGGTGAGGCGGCCCGGCAGCTCGTCGACGTCTCGGTCGACCAGGGCATGGGCGTGCCCGCCGCGTTCCAGCTGACCTTCCGGGACCAGCAGCGCACCCTGCTCGGCCTGTTGGGCGTGAAGTTCGGCGACCCGGTGCGGATCTCGCCGGTCGCCGCCGGGCGCGGCACCGCTGATCCGCTCCTGACCGGCGAGGTCACCGGCCTGGAGGTCGACTACGACGGCACCGGCACGTTCGCCGTCGTCCGCGGCTACGACAGCGGCTTCCGGCTGATGCGGCAACGCCGGGTGGTGGCGTACCGCAACCAGCGCGCCTCCGACATCGCCCGCAAGCTGGCCGGCCTGGACGGCGTGACCGTCGGCCGGATCGACGCGACGACGACGGTGTACGAGTTCATCAGCCAGGGGGGCGTCAGCGACTGGGACTTCCTCGCGCGGCTCGCCGCCGAGAACGAGATGGTGATGTCCATCGACGCGCGCGGCACGTTCCAGTTCGTCAACCCCGAGCCGGCCTCCGGCGCGCCCTCGCCGCGGACGAACAGCCAGACCACCCCCTTCGTGCTCGGCCGCACCGACATCCTGCGGCTGCGGGCCGGCGTCACCGCCGCCGACCAGGTCAGCAAGGTCGAGTCGCGCGGCTGGGACGTCGTCGGAAAGCGGCGGATCGTCGGCACCTCCACGGCCGACACCGACCCCGGCATCGACATCGGCAGCACCCCGCGGGCGGCGACCGCCCGGTTCCGGCCCGTCACCCTGGTGGAGACCGGGACCCCGTACGACCGGGACCCCGAGGTCAGGCACGCCGCCGCGGCGCTCGCCGGCGACGTCACCTCGTCCTTCGCCGAGGTGGAGGTCATCGCGCTCGGTACGCCGAAGCTGCGAGCGGGCATCCCGGTGGCGCTCGCCGACGTGGGCGAGCCCTTCGAGGGCAAGTACACCGCGACCTCCGTCCGGCACGTCTTCGGCGACGGGCACTACGAGGCGTGGGTGACCGTCAGCGGGCGGCAGTGGCGTTCGCTGTACGGGCTCGCCTCGGGCGGGGGCGGCGGCGCGGGGACCGCGTCGCGGCTGCCCGGCGTGGCCAACGCGCTCGTCACCGACGTGCAGGACCCGCTGAGGCAGGGGCGGGTGAAGCTGGAGTTCCCGTGGCTCGACGACACGTACGTCAGCGACTGGGCACGGGTGGTGCAGTGGGGCGGCAGGGGTGGCGGCGGGATCTTCCCGCTGGACGTCGGCGACGAGGTGCTGGTGGCGTTCGACCGGGGCGCCCTCGACCACCCCTTCGTCATCGGCGGGCTCTACAACGGCAAGGACAGGCCGACCGACGTGCCCGACGTGCCGCTCCACGACGGGCTGCGGCGGCTGGCGGCCCGGCACACCCTCTCCGACCGCACCGGCAACCGTCTGGACCTGCTCAGCCAGCAGACCGGGGCCGCCAGGCGGGGGGTGCGCCTGGCGACCGGCAACGACCGGCTGGTCATCAACCTCGACCGGACGAAGACCGAGATCAGCATCGACAGCAAGGGCGCGGTCAGCATCAGCGGCAGCCGGTCGGTGTCGGTGGAGGCCGGCACGGACCTCTCGCTGAGCGCCCGGCGCAAACTGTCCATCAGCAGCGGCGGGACGCTCAGCATCGAGGGCCGCGGCCCCGTCAGTGTCAGGTCGCTCGCCGGCCCGGTCGCGCTGAACTCCGCGATCGCCATCAGCCTGAAGGCCGCCGCCACGACGATGACCGTGCAGGTGCCCGCCGTCACCGTGGTCCCGCCCCTGATCAACAAGATGCCGGTGGTGTGATGGCCGAGCAGTTCGTCGGGTCCGGCTGGACGTTCCCGCTACGCATCTCCCCGACCGGCGGCATCGCCCTGGTCGGCGGGGATCAGGAGATCGAGGAGGCCATGCGCCTGGTGCTGGCCACCGCGCCGGGCGAGCGGCCGATGCGCCCCGAGTTCGGCTGCGCGATCCACGACATGGTCTTCGCGCCGGTCAACGAGCAGACCGCGGGCCGCATCCAGCACGAGGTGTACGCCAGCCTCGACCGCTGGGAGCCGCGGATCGAGGTCCACGACGTGGAGGTCACCGCCGGCGACGACCAGAGCGTGCTGTACATCGACGTCCGCTACGCCATCCGCGGCACCAACAACCCGCGCAGCCTCGTCTTCCCCTTCTACGTCATCCCGTCCCACGACGAGCCGGACGACTCCGCCGGCCCGGATCTGTGAAAGCGACCCGACCCGATGGCTCTGCCCTCCCCCAACCTCGACGACCGCCGCTTCCAGCAGTTCGTGGACGACGCCAAGCGCTACATCCAGCAGCGCGCCCCGGAGTGGACCGACCACAACGTCTCCGACCCGGGCGTGACGCTGGTCGAGGCCGTCGCCCACCTGGCCGACCAGGTCGTCTACCGGCTCAACCGCGTGCCGGAGAAGAACCACCTGGCCTTCCTCGACCTCGTCGGCATCACCCTCTTCCCGCCCACCGCCGCCCGCGCGGACGTCACGTACTGGCTGTCGGCGCCGCAGGAGGAGCCGGTCCTGGTGCCGGCCGGCACCGAGGTCGCCACCGTGCGGACGGAGAGCGAGGAGGCGGTCGTCTTCGCCGCCGAGCGTGACCTGACCGTCGTGCCCTGCGCGTTGCGGTACGTGGTGGTGCGCAACAGCGGGGAGCAGGTCACCGACCGGACCGCCGACCTCGCCGAGGGCCGGGACGTGCTGTGCTTCGCCGAGGCCCCGGCCGTCGGCGACTGCGTGCTGTTCGGTCTTACGGCGGCGGTGCCGGACTGCGCGGTGGCGCTGGAGTTGGACAGCCACGTCGACGGCGTCGGCGTGGACCCGCGGCAGCCGCCCCTCACGTGGGAGGCGTGGACCGAGAACGGCTGGCAGGAGTGCGAGGTCGACCGGGACGAGACGGGCGGCCTCAACCGGCCGGGGGCCGTCGTGCTGCACGTCCCCGGCGGGCACGCGCTGTCGCGGGGCGGCGGCCAGCGGGCCGGGTGGCTGCGCTGCCGGGTCACCGAACCCCTGCCGGGCCAGCCGTTCTACACCACCTCGCCGACCGTGCGCGCCGCCGAGGCGTTCACGATCGGCGGCACGGCCCCCGTCGTCCACGCCGAGACCGTCCGCGACGAGGCGCTCGGCGAGTCCACAGGGCTGCCCGGGCAGCGGCTGCGGCTCGCGAACGCGCCCGTCGTCGGTGACGACCCGCCGCTGCTGCTCCAGACCGCCGAGGACGACGGGTGGGTCGACTGGCACGTCGCCCCGCACTTCGCCACCTCAGGGCCGCGCGACCGGCACGTCACGCTGGACGCGACGACCGGCGAGATCGCCTTCGGCCCGGCGGTCCGCGAACCCGACGGCACGCTGCGGCAGTACGGGATGGTCCCGCCCAAGGGCGCGGCCGTCCGCGCCCGCCGCTACCGCACGGGCGGCGGGCGCGCGGGCAACGTGGCGCGCGGCGCCGTGCGGGTGCTGCGCACCTCCATCCCGTACGTCTCCGAGGTCGTCAACCGGGAGGCGGCGCGCGGCGGCGTCGACGGCGAGACGGTCGGGGAGGCGAAGGCGCGGGCGCCGATCACGCTGCGCGCCCAGGAGCGCGCCGTGACGCTGCGCGACTACGAGGAGCTGACGCGGCGCGCCGCGCCGGAGACGGCCCGCATCACGTGTCTCGAGGGGGAGGAGAACGAGTACGGGGCCCACGCCGTGCGGGTGTTGGTGGTCCCGCAGGCGGTCCCGGACCCGGACGGGCGGCTGCGTTTCGAGCAGTTGGTGCCGGGCGACGCGCTGCTGGAACGCGTCACCCGTCACCTGGACGAGCGGCGTCCGATCGGGACGCGTCTCGCGGTGGGGCCGCCGTACTACCAGGGCGTCACGGTGGTCGCGACCGTGCACGCGTTCCGCGGCGTCGACGTCGACCGGGTGCGCGAGCAGGCCCACGACGCGCTCTACCGCCACCTCGATCCGCTGACCGGCGGGGCCGAGGGGGCGGGGTGGCCGTTCGGACGCCCTGTACAGGCGGGCGAGGTCTTCGCGGTGCTCCAGCGCGTGCCGGGGGTGGAGCTGGTGGACGAGGTGGTGCTGCACCCGGCCGACCCGCTGACGGGCAAACGCGGCGACGCGACGAACCGCATCAACCTCGCGCCTTCGGCGCTGGTGTTCTCCTACGACCACCGGGTGCGGGTCATCGGAGACGGGTCGTGAGGGGCTCGGTCGACGGCCTGGCGTCGTCCGCGCCGATCGCCCGGGCCCTGCCGGCCGTGTTCGCCGACGACGACCTGATGCGGCGTTTCGTCGGCGGTCTCGACGACGTGCTGGCGCCGATCCTGAACGTGCTCGACTGCCTGGACGCGTACTTCGGGCCCGACCTCGCGCCGCTGGACTTCGTGCGGTGGCTCGGCACCTGGGTCGGCGCCGAGACGGAAGGCGACGAGGGCCACGGCCGGGAGGACCACGGCCGGGAGGAAGAAGCCCGGCTGCGCGCGGCCATCGGCGCCGCCGCGTACCTGCACCGGATACGCGGCACGCGCCGCGGCCTGTCGGAGGCGGTGCGGCTGGCGTTCGGCGTGGAGCCGGAGATCAGCGAGAGCGGCGGCGCGGCCTGGAGCGCCGGCCCGTTCGGACCGATGCCGGGCCAGCCCCGGCCGCGGCTCCACGTCCACCTGCGGCTCGCCGAGCCGACGCCGGCGCACGAGCACCGCCTCGACACCCTCGTGGCGGCCGCCCGGCCCGCCCACATGCCGTACACGGTCCAGGTGACCGCCCTCGAAAGGACCCCGGAGAGATGAGCACCCTGAACTGTGCCGAGTGCGGCACCCGCGCGGAACCTGGCCAGGCGTTCTGCGAGGCGTGCGGGGCCGTGCTCCGCTGGACGGACCCGCCGGCGCGGGCCGGGGTCGTGGCATCGGAAGCCGCGGGCGCGTCCGGCGGGGACCTGGCCGTCACGGGGCAGAGCCCCGGCGCGGTCGGAACCGCGCCACCCGCCGTGCCCGCCGCAGCCGCCGCGCCGGCGGATTCCGGGTCCGGGGACCCGCTGGCGGACGAGGCGGACACCGCCCCGCAGGCGCGCGTCGCCACTCCGGACGACGTGATGTCCGACCGGGCGCGCCAGCTCCTCGTCCCGGTCGCCGACCCGGCGGGCGCCGCCACCGCGCCGACCGTCAGCCCCGTCCTGCCTGGCCGCCCCGACGCCACGCGCCCCCAGGTACAGACGGTCGACCAGGAGCCCGGCGTGCACGGCGGCCTGCCCTGCCCCTGGTGCGGCACCGCCAACCGCCCCGACCGGCACTACTGCGCCCGCTGCGCCATGCCGATGGCCGGGGACGAGGAGGCCCGGAACGTTCGCCGCCCCTGGTGGCGGCGGATTCTGGACGGCCGCGACCGCGAGGCGCCGTGGGCCGGCGAACGCCCCCGGCTGCGCCGCACGTTCGAGCACCTCCTGAGGTGGCTGGTCGCGGCGCTCGTCCTGACGCTGCTGATCGTCCTCGCCGTGCGGATCCCCGACGGCGTCCGGGCGACCCGGGACCACTTCGCCAGGCGCGGCCCCGTGGAGCCGGCCCGCTTCGAGGCGCTCAACTCGTACGAGGACCACCCGGCCGAGCTGGCTTTCGACAAGCTCAACGACACCTGGTGGGGCCCGGGCGTCTCGCAGTCAGGCGAGGGCGAGTGGATCGAGGCCGGCTTCGCCGAGCCCACCAGGCTGCTCGACGTGATCATCACGCCTGGCGTCTCCACGCGCACCGACCAACTCCGCGAATCGGCGCTGCCGCACCGCGTCGAGGCGCTGATCACGACGGAGGACGGTGGCACGACGACGCGGGAACTCACCCTCGACCAGGGCCTCGGGCCGCAGCGCCGGCAGTTCCGGGCCGAGGGCGTGACCAGCGTGCGCTTCACCGTCCTGTCGTCGTACGGGGCGAGCGCGGACCGGCAGGTGGCCATCGCCGAGATCGAGTTCTTCGGCCCTTCGTCCGGCAACCGCCTGTGACGGAACAGAAGAAAGGGAACAATCCGATGACCGAGAAGGATCTGCGCGGCTGGTACATGCGCTTCGCAGCGGCGCTCAACGCCCATGACTTCGATGGCATGGACGAGTTCATCAATGACCAGGTCCTGCTGAGTGGCGAGCCTGGCACCCGGGACGACGTCGTCACGGTCCTGAAGGGGATCATCGAGGCCGTTCCTGACATGCACTGGGAGGTCAAGGAAATACTGTTCGACCGTGGCGGAATCGCCGTACGCGTGATCAACACCGGTACTCCAGTGAAGGAGTGGCTCGGTGTTCCTCCCTCTGGCGCCTCGTTCGAGATCGTCGAGTACGTCATCTACCAGGTCCGTGACGGTCGATTCGCACAGATGACGAACCTGCACGATTCGGCCGAGTTGCGTCGACAGTTGACCGCCTGAGGGGTGTGGTTCGACATGGGTAACAGCGACAGGACAGCTGTCGTCCTGGGCGCCACGGGGCAGCAGGGCGGGGCGGTCGTCGCGGCGCTGCGGGCGGACGGCTGGGTGGTTCGCGCGGTCGTGCGTGATCCCTCCGGCCAGCGGGCCCAGGCGCTGTCAACCGACGGCGTCGAGACTGTTCGCGGTGATCTCGGCGACTCGGACTCGCTTCGGGCGGCGTTCTGCGACGCCCACGGTGTCTTCAGCGTCCAACCGAACTCAGGCCAGGCCGGCTCCGGCGTGAGCGACGAGGACGAGTTCCGCTTCGGCACGACGGTGGCCGAGATCGCTCAGAACCGTGGCGTCGCCCACCTCGTCTACAGCTCGACAGTCGCTGCGGGGCCCACACCCACGGGTGTTGCCCATCTCGACGTCAAGAGCCGTATCGAGGACCACGTCCGGAACCTGGACATCACCAGTACCATCATCCGGCCGGCCACGTTCATGGAGATCCTGACACTCCCCGGAACGGGCCTCGACCAAGGACGCCTGTCCTTCCTGACGCATCCCGACCGGGCCATGCAGTTCATCGCGGTACGCGATATCGGCCGGATCGCCGCCGCGGTCTTCGGCTCGCCCGATCGATACGCCGATCGCACGATGGAGATTGCCGGTGACGCCCTCACCGGCGAGGCTTTGGCCGAGCATCTGACCCAGGCCAGTGGACGGCCGATCACTTACCGCCGCCTGCCCACGACGCTGCTGGGGCAGGACGAGCTCCTCGGCAGGACAGCGGCACTCGTCGACAACGGCAGGCTGGTGGGACACGCGGACCTCGACGCGTTGCGCGCGGAGTTCCCCTTCCTGCTGTCCTTCGACCGCTGGCTGGCCGGCCCTGGCGCGGGCCTCCTTGAGGAAGCGCTCCGTTCCACGGGTACGGGCATCGCTCTCCGCTGAACGAGGCCCTGCGCGCGTGCTGGCGTCTTCGGCGCCGGCGTGAGCGGCGCGGCTGAGCACGGGGCGCCTCTTCGGGGCGCCTCTTTCAGCTTCCGTTCGCGGCCGAGCGCGGTGGCTGCCGTGCCTGGTTCCTGAACTGTGCGGGCGATGAGCCGACCACGCGGCGGAACGCGGTGCTGAACGCGCTCTCGGACAGGTAGCCCGTGGCCCGTGCGAGCTCGGGGATCGACAGGATGTCGCGGGCGAGGGCGTCGCGCGCGAGGCTCATGCGCCATTGGATCAGGTACTCCAACGGCGGGACCCCGACGTGGCTCTTGAATGCCTGGGCGAACGCGGAACGCGACATGTGGCTGACCTCGGCGAGCTCCTTGAGGCTCCAGGAGTGGGCCACGTCAGCGTGCACGGCACGCAGGGCGGCACCGATGCCGTCCTCGTTCAGGGCGCCAAGCCAGCCGGTGGGCCGGTCTGTCTGACCGGCGTGAGCACGCAGCATGTGCACGAGCAGGATCTGCGCGAGGTGGTTCTGCACCAGCGGGCCGCCGGCGGCGGCGATCCCGACCTCGGTGGCCAGGAGATCGATCAACTGCCCGAGCCGCCCGCCATGAGGATCGGCCACGCGGACGATCACGAGCGGCGGCAGAAGATCGGTCAGGAGGGCCGCGTTCCTGTCGTCGAACGCGATGTGACCTACGCAGAGGTAGAGGTCCTCCTCGGACTCCGGGCCGATCCGCACGAACCCGTCTTCGGCACCCGCCCACACCGGCGCCGCAGGGCGCGGGCTTGCGTCGAGCGCGCTGGCGAGCACGTAAGGCGGCGGGTTGCCCAGCATGAAGGTGTCACCCTCCCGCAGGAGCACCGGCTCGTGCCCTTCGAGGATCAACCAGCACGTGCCGCGCACGAGGCCCCCGATCCGCACGTGCAGGAACGTGTCGAAGCGCAACGCCCACTCACCCACGGCCCGGAGACTGGGCCCGACCACCGTGCGGGGCCTGAGCAGGCCGATCGCGTCAGCCACTGGATCCTGAAAGCCGAGCACTGACGACCCCTCACGGACGATACGTAAAGAATTCCGGACTCTGTATCATAGATAGTATCCCCGATCTCCCGCAGTATCGATGTCGAACGGATCGGTATCGAGAGAGCGTTGGAGACACCCACATGGGACAGCTGGAAGGCAAGACAGCGGTGGTCACCGGGGGCAGTACCGGTATCGGCCTGGCCACCGCCGTGCGGCTGGCGGACGAGGGCGCGCACGTGTTCGTCACCGGGCGACGCGAGGCCGAGTTGGAGGCCGCCGTCAAGACCATCGGAACGGACCGGGCCACCGCGGTCGTCGGCGACATCTCGAAGCCGGCGGACCTGGACCGGCTCTACGAGGCGGTCCGGGCGCGAGACAAGGGTCTGGACGTGCTCGTGGCGAACGCGGCGGTCGGCACGTTCGTGACGCTGGAACAGACCACCGAGGAGCACTTCGACCAGACCTTCGGGGTCAACGCCCGCGGCACGCTGTTCACCGTGCAGAAGGCGCTCCCGCTGCTCAACGACGGCGCCTCGGTCATCCTGACCGGCTCCACGGCCGCCGACCGCGGCATGGAGGCGTTCGGCGCGTACGCGGCGTCGAAGGCGGCCGTCCGGTCCTTCGCGCGGACGTGGTCCAACGAGCTCAAGGGCCGTGGCATCCGGGTCAACGTGGTCTCGCCGGCATGGATCGAGACTCCCGGGGGCACCGCCGCTTTCGGCGACGAGGAGACCGCACGGGCCGTCAAGGAGAATGTCGCCGCGACCGTGGCCAAGGGCCGCATGGGTCAGCCTGAGGAGGCCGCCGCGGTCGTGGCCTTCCTGGCCTCGGAACAGAGCAGCTACGTCGTCGGCGCGAACATCTACGTCGACGGTGGCACGAACCAGATCTGAGCAGGCACCACACGGTGGGTGGCACCGAAGCGTTCCAGGTTCCATGTCGACGGCCGCGGCGGCGTCCGCCGCGGCCCGGCCCCGAACGCCCATCCGGCTCGAAGAACCGCGTGCCGGCCCCACGTCACGAGCCCGGGAAGACCGTGTAACGAATCTACTCGGGCAGGCGGGCAAGGATCGCCTCCAGGCCGAAGGTGAAGCGGTCCTCGAAGGCATCCGGCCGCATGTGTGCCATGACCCGGTGCAGTGCCGGGTGCCTGCCCGCGTCCACGGCCCTGGCCAGCCGGTCGTCGAGTTGGTCGGGCGCGGCCTGTTCCTCTTGGACCAGTCCCAGGAGGAAGTAGATGACCGTCCACGCCGTCCAGGCCGCCTGCTCCTCGTCCGCCCCCGCTTCCAGCAGGGCGTCGACGAGGCGGTCGGCGAAGTGAAGGGTGTGCGGCTCGGCCGAGTAGGTCCCGGTGACCAGGGCGGCGCCGTCGCGGTGCGCGAGCAGCGCTCGCCGGTACCGGCGAGCCAGTTCCCGCGCCCGTTGCCGCGGCGGGGAAGGCAGGCCCGCATAGCCGACTTCGCCCACGACCGCGTCGGCCATGAGTTCCAGCATGCGCGCCTTGGTCTTCACGTGCCACAGGACGGTGTTCATGCGCACCCCCAGGCTGTCGGCCACCGCCCGGGTCGACAGGCCCTCAAGCCCCCGATCCTCCAGCACCCGCAGTGCCGCGTCGACCACGGCCGCGCGGGTGAGCTGGCCCGCCGTGTCTCCCTCGCCTTGCTTCTTGGTCACTGACCTAGTTTACTTCGGAACAGTTCCTGGTCACTGACCAAGGCGATAGGCGAAGGAGAAGAATCGTGAACCACCAGGTCGTCGTCGCCGGAGGCGGGCCCGTGGGCCTGTGGCTGGCCGCCGAACTGCGCCGCTGCGGAATCGCCGTCGCGGTCATCGAGACGCGCACCGAGCGCGACACACGCTCCCGCGCCCTGACCGTGCACCCCCGCACCATCGAGACGTTCGCCTCCCGCGGCGTGCACCACCCCTTCATCAGTGAGGGCATGCCGCTGCCCGGCGGGCACTTCGGCGTGCTGGACTCCCGGCTGGACTTCCGCCGCCTGCCCAGCCCCTTCCCCTACACGCTCGCCCTGCCGCAGGAGCGCACCGAGGCCCTGCTTGAGCAGCAGGCTCTGGAGCTGGGGGCGCCCATCCTGCGCGGTCACGAGGTCACCGGCCTGAGCGAGGGACCCGACAGCGTCCGCGTGCACCTCCGAACCCCCAACGGCCCCTCCACCATGGAGGCGGCCTACCTGGTGGGCTGCGACGGCACGCGCAGCACCGTGCGCGACGCGGCCGGCATCGACTTCCCCGGC
Organism: Streptomyces mayteni; assembly: GCF_054783955.1. Lineage (NCBI taxonomy): Bacteria > Bacillati > Actinomycetota > Actinomycetes > Kitasatosporales > Streptomycetaceae > Streptomyces > Streptomyces mayteni. Next base: position 98,784 of record NZ_BAAGPR010000001.1, read on the forward strand.
ACTCCGTCCACCGTGCTCGGCTGGCTCGGTGACGTCGTCCTCGACGAGCCCCCGGCCCCAGGCCACAGCTACTTCGGCCCGACCGGCGCCCTGATGGCCGCCCCGATGCCCGGCGGCCTCCACCGCCTCGTCGGCATCGCCCCCCGCGACATCACCACCACCTGGCCAGGCGACCTGACCCTGGAGGAACTGCGCGAGAACGTCCTCACCGTGGCCGGGACCGACTTCGGCATGCGCGATCCCGTCTGGCTCTCCCGCTTCGGCAACGCCACCCGCCTGGCCGCCCAGTACCGGCACGGCCGGGTCTTCCTCGCCGGCGACGCCGCACACCAGCACTTCCCCGCCGGCGGAGTCGGCATGAACGTCGGTGTCCAGGACGCCGCCAACCTCGCCTGGAAGCTCGCCGCCACCCTCAACGGCTGGGCCCCCGACACCCTCCTGGACACCTACCACGCCGAGCGCCACCCGGTCGGCGTCAACCTCACCGAAACCAGCCGCGCCCAGGTCGCCCTCATGACCGCCTTCACCCCGGAAGGACTCGCCCTGCGCGGCCTGCTCAGCCAACTGATCACCGCCCTGCCCGAACTCAACGACCGACTCGCCGCACAGGTCGGTTCCCTCGCCGTCACCTACCCGCCGACCGCCCCCGGCGCCCATCAACTGACCGGCACCCGCGCCGACGACCTCGCTGTCGACGACACCAGCCTGTTCGCCCTGCTGCGCGCCGACGGCTACCTGCTGCTCGACCTCACCAGCAGCCCGGACCAACCCCTCCACCACCTCGCCCGGCCTGGCCTGCGCGTGCACACCGGCACCCCGCACCCGCTCCCGGCCGACTGGTCCGGCGTACGCGCCGCCCTCATCCGCCCCGACGGCCACGTCGCCTGGGCAAGCGCGGACAGCCACGACACCACGCTCGTCAACGACCTCACCGCCGTCCTCGCCACCACCCACCGGAAGTGACCCGGCCCATGACCGTCCAGCACATCGCCCCGCCCGGCCTCACCAGCCGGGCCGTCAGGACGAGCAGCGCATCCGCGCGGTCCTGCCGAAGCCGGACGAGCTGGTCACCGACCTCGCGAGCCGTACCTGCCCGGGGCCGCGGTGAGCGGCGGAACATCGACGACAGGGCTCAACGGCCCGGTGGAACCGCGGGTGATCGCGGGGAGCCGTCAGGGGTCTCCCGCTCGCCGTCCACGAGTTCGTACCGCAGCGCACCCGAGGGACAGCGCCGCACCACTTCGGCCACGCGCTCGGCCGTGGCGTTGTCCGGCTGGATCCACGGGCGCTTCGCCGTGTCGAACACCTCGGGCAGGCCCTTCACGCACTCGGCGGCGTGCCGGCAGCGCCCGGCCTCGAAGGTCACCGTGATCGACCGCGCCTGATACGCCTTCCGCTCGGATCCACCGCTCATGCCTACCTCCGTCACCGCCGTACTCGGCTCTTCAGTCACTGACCTTGCTGCGGGACTGGTACAGCAGGTCCTGGTAGTCGGGGTGCCGGCTGATCCAGCCCGCGAAGAAGGGGCAGGTGGCCAGCACTCGCAGGTTCGCGGCGCGCCTCGTCGAGGGCGGTGCGGGCCAGCGCGGAACCGACTCCCCTGCCCTCGTACTCCGCCCCGACCTCGGTGTGCACGAACGCAACGAGTTCCGGCGTACGGATGTACTGCGCGACGCCCGCCATCGTGGACTCTCCGTCGACGCGGGCCTCGTAGCGCTTGGCCTCGGGTGCGTCGCTCACTTCGACCGTCATGTGTTCTCCTCGCGGGCCTGATCCCACCCAACTCGACAGAATCTCGTCAGCCAGGACATCACCCTAACCCCGTCAGGTTGACGCATCAACCTACCCCTCGGCAACACGCCCGCGCCGCGGAGCCCGCACGAGGCCGGGGAATTCGGTGCCGCTCCCCGGAACGGGCACCGATCCCGGCGCCTTCCGGCTCGCGCACGAGGGCAGGGTCCGCACCGAAGCCTCTCGGGCACGACGGACGCGACCTCGCCGAGGGACGCATCGCCACCCACGACTAGATGACCCATCAACGATTCGCTAGAGTCCCCCCGTGGACACACCCCCGCGCTGGCTCAACCAAGAAGAGCAGGCCGCCTGGGACAGCTTCATCCGCATGCGGGAGACGCTCATCGGACGGCTACCCCGCCGCGCCCAGGCCGACTCCGGAGTGTCCGCCTCCGACTACCTCGTGCTCGCCAACCTCACCGAAAGAGGCCAGGGGCGGATGCGCTTCCTGGATCTGGCCAAACTCGTGGGATGGGAGAAGAGCCGGATGTCCCACCAGGTCACGCGGATGGCGAAACGCGGGCTCGTGGCCAGGGAGGAATGCCCCGACGACGGACGCGGAGCATTCATCATCGCCACCCCGGCCGGCTACAAGGCGATCGAAGAGGCCCCACCCCAGCACGTCGAACACGTCCGCCGCCTGTTCATCGATGCCCTGACCCCGAACCAGCTCAGCGCACTCGCCCGGATCTCCAAGCGCGTCCTGGACCACACGGAGAAGCAGCCTGACTGACCGAGTGAGGGGGACGCGGCCGCCAGGCCCCGCACGTCAGACGTCGGAACGCCCGGAGGTCGAGTCGGGCCGCTGAGGCCGCTCGCCGAGTACCCGCGCGAAGAGCGCCTCCCGCAGCGCCACTTCACGAGGATCGTCCCAAAGCCGAAATCCGGTGCGGTTCATCGCGTACGCGAAGCCCGTGCCGGTGTCCGGGTCCGCGAAGGCGAACGACCCGCCCAGGCCCATCGCCCCGAAGGCACGGTCCGACTCCGAGCCGAACCGGAACGCCGGGAACGGCTTGACGTACCCCAGGGAGAACCGCGTCTCGACGCGCAACACCTCGTCGAACAGCCCGCCCGTCGGAGGCGTGGCAGCGACGCGCAACGCGTCCATCGTGGCGTCGGTGAGGCCGAGGGCGGCGCCGCCGATTGCCATCTCGCCGTAGAGCTTGGCGATGGACCGCACCTGGCCGACGCCGTTGACCGCCGGAATCTCCGCGGCCTGCACATCCGGCCGGTTGAAGTTCTCCACGGTGCCCAGCACCCGAGGATTACCGAACGCCCGGGAGGTCAAGCTCCGTGGGTTCGCGTATGCCCGGACGAATGACGCCGGCATCGCTCTCAGGTGCAGCATCATCTCCCAGGAGCGAAATCCGTGGATGCGGGCGACCCGATCGCGATCGGCGTCCTGCGACAGACCGAGGTGGAAGTCGAGGCCGAGCGGCGTCGCGATCTCGTCGGCGAAAAACCGGCCGATACGACGTTTCCCGGGGTCGATCCGGCTGATGAGCTCGCTCTCGTACCAGCCCAACGACTGGCCGTGGTAGCCGTGCCGGGTGCCCGGCTCCCATGCCGGCCGCTGCTCGGCAAGGGCCGTGGCGAGGGTGCGGGATCCGGTCAGGTCGCCGAGGCCGAGTGGCCGGTCGATCACCGCCAGCCCGGCCTGATGGGCGAGCAACTGGCGGACGGTGACATGGCCCTTGCCGGCGGCGGCGAACTCGGGCCAGTAGGTCGCCACGCGCTCGTCGTGGTCGAGCAGGCCACGTGCGTGCAACACCGCGAGCGCCACTGCCGCCACGCCCTTGGACGTGGAGAAGACCGGCACCATCGTGTCCGCCTCCCAGGGGAGACGGTCGCGGCCGTCCCGGTATCCGCCCCAGAGGTCCACGACCTTCCGCCCGCCGTGGTAGACGACGCAGGCGGCGCCGATCTCCTTGCGAGTGGCGAAGTTCTCGCGAAAGGCGTCGGCCACCGCGCCATAGCCTTCGTCCACGTCACCGCGAACCAGGTGGGCTGGTACATCGAGTGTGAAGACCACTGCCTTCCCTTGCCTTCCCTTCGTTTTGAACGGCTCCTCCCCTGGCTGGACGAGGCACGCGAGCAAGGCCGGTCACAGCCGCGAGGAAGCTGAACCCCGATGAGGACGGCGACTTCAGGGGCGGGGGATGTTTCGCAGGTTGGCGCGGGCCAGGTCGAGCATCTTGCCGACGCCCCCGTCGAGTACTGTTCGGCCCGCGGCGAAGGCGAATCCCTTGACCTGGGCGGCCGAGATGTGCGGCGGGATCGACAGCGCGTTGGGGTCGGTCACCAGGTCGACCAGGAAAGGCCCGTCGTGGGCGAGCGCCCGCTTGAGTCCCTCGACGACACCCCCGGGGCGCTCAATACGGATCGCCTCCATGCCCGCGCCGCGGGCGATCGCCGCGTAGTCCACCGGCTCGTGGTCGGTCTCGTGCTCGGGCAACCCCTCGACCAACATCTCCAACTTCACCATGCCCAGGGAGGAGTTGTTGAAGACGATCGTCTTCACCGGCAGATCGTGCAGCTTCACGGTGAGCAACTCGCCCATCAGCATGCCCAGTCCACCGTCACCCGACATCGAGATCACCTGGCGGCCGGCGTAGGCGAACTGCGCGCCGATGGCGTGCGGCAGCGCGTTGGCCATGGTGCCGTGCAGAAACGAACCGATCACCCGGCGCCGCCCGTTGGGGGTCAGATAACGCGCCGCCCAAACGTTGCACATGCCGGTGTCCACGGTGAACACCGCGTCGTCGGCGGCGAGTTCGTCCAGAACCGAGGCCACGTACTCAGGGTGGATCGGGGTGTGCTGCTCGACGTCGTGGGTGTAGGCGGAGACCACCGTCTCCAGCGACCTGGCGTGCTTCTGCAACATCCGGTCCAGATAGGTTCGGTCCCGCTTCGCCTCGACCAACGGCAGCACGGCCCGCAGTGTCTCCCGAACGTCGCCGTGGACCCCGAGTTCCAGTACGGTGCGACGGCCGAGGCGGCCTGCGTCGTGGTCGATCTGCACGGTCCGCGCCTGTGGCAGGAAGTCGTTGTAGGGGAAATCGGTACCGAGCAGGACGACCAGGTCGGCCTCGTGCATCGCTTCGAAGCAGGCGCCGTAGCCCAGTAGACCGCTCATGCCCACGTCGTACGGGTTGCCGAACTGAATCCATTCCTTGCCCCGAAGGGTGTGCCCGACGGGGGCGGCAGCCTTCTCGGCGAGCGCCATGACCTCGGCGTGTGCGTCCCGCACTCCCGCACCGCAGAACAGCATCACCTTCCGTGCCGCGTTCAGCTTCTCGGCCAGTGCCCGAACCTGCGTGTCCGGCGCGACGACCCGGCCGCGCTCAGCGACCAGAGCGCTGCTTCCCGTCGGGTGAGTCGCCCTGTCGTGCGCGACATCGCCCGGTATCACCAGGACTGACACCGCGCTGTTGCCAAGGGCCCGTTGCATGGCGATCCGCAGAACCCGAGGCATCTGCTCGGGGGTGCTGATCATCTCGCAGTAGTCACTGCACTCGGTGAACAGCCTTTCCGGATGGGTCTCCTGGAAGAAGCCGGTGCCGATCTGGTGGGACGGGATGTGCGAGGCGAGTGCCAGCACGGGCGCACCGGAGCGGTACGCGTCGTACAGCCCCTGGATCAGATGCGTGTTCCCAGGGCCACAGCTTCCGGCGCACACCGCGAGCCTGCCGGTCAGCTGTGCCTCCGATGCCGCGGCGAAGGCGGCGGCCTCCTCGTTCCGTACATGCACCCACTCGATGCCGTCGGTACGGCGCACCGCGTCGACCACCGAGTTCAGGCTGTCACCCACCACGCCGTAGATCCGCTCCACGCCCGCTTGGCGCAGGATGTCCACCATCTGCTGGGCCACGGTCAGTTTCCGCATCGCCGGACTTCTCTCCCTCGGACTGCACACCTGTCCCATGTGGCTCGGGACACCCTCAGCATAGTTGACGCATCTACCATATGCACAGGGACGCCCGGGCTCGCCACCGGGCGAATCTCCTACCGGTCGACCCATGCGGCGAAGGCAGCGTGCCCGATCACCCTGCTGTCGAGCTGGACGCGGGGCGCAGGCGGACGCGACAGCCGAGGGCGCGCCTACGACGCGAGTTGAGTTGACACGTCAACCGAAGCGGCTAAGGTGACGTCCTGACTGATGGAACTCGGGCCGAGTCGAGCGGGATCGGCTCCAGGTGGAGGTCACATGGCGGTCGAAGTGCGCTCCTCGCGATGAGATCCTTGTCGCCGGCGTTCGGAGGAACTGCCGTTCCGCTCGCCGTGACCTGGCTTGTATGGGGAACCACCTATCTGGCGATCGAGTTCGGGCTGCGCGGGACGGAGCCCCTCACGCTCAGCTCGGTCCGCTTTCTGACGGCGGGTCTGCTGCTGTGGGGCTTGGCCGAACGCCGCAACGAGCCGCGGCTGACGCCCCTTCGGCGGCGGCGGGCCACGCTTGTCGGGGTGCTGCTCTTCTCCATGAGCATGGGCGGCGTGGCGTTGGCCGAGGAGTATGTCGACTCGGGCACGACGGCGCTGTTCATCGCCACGGTTCCGCTGTGGAGCGTGCTGCTGAACACCGCGAGGGGACGGCCGGCGCGCGGCGCGGAATGGGCAGGGGTCTGGCTCGGCCTGGCGGGCGTCGCCGTGCTGTCGGCCGGACTCGGACGCGGCGGGCTGACGGGCGCGGCGATCCTCCTGCCGGCCGCCATATGCTGGGTACTCGGCTCCCGTCTGGACGACCACTCAGCCGGCGCGCGCGGGCCAGCCGCGCAGATGCTCGCGGGTGCCGCGGTGCTGGCCGTGGCGGCCGCCGTCCGGGGCGAGTTCGCGTCACCGCCGCGGCCGACCTGGGGCGCCGGGCTCGCCCTCGCCTACCTCGTGGTCTTCGGGTCCCTGCTGGCGATGGCCGCCTACCGCCACCTCACCGCCCACACCAGCCCGGCTTTGGCCACAAGCTACGCCTTCGTCAGCCCGGTGATCGCCGTCCTGTCCGGCGCCCTCTTTCTGAACGAACCCCTCACTCCCCATGTCCTGGCCGGAACCGCCCTCATCGCCCTCGCCGCCTCCACCACCCTCCTCAGCAGATCCCGGCCTGCTGCCGGACCCACGACGACCGTGCCGGGACATCCTGAAGCAACACGTATGCGGCGGCGTCCAGCGTCATCCCGTTGACCCCCGCCGCCGCGCGTCCCGACACGGCGAGCCGGGATCGCCGCCTCGGGCCGCGACTCGTACAGCGCGCCAAGCCGAACGCGTTCGCTGTCGCCGTCGATACCGGCTCGCACGTGGCCTCACCCTCATGCGTTCGACCCACCCGACAGGCACCAGCAATCTGACGCCCCAGGGCGGTAGTTGACACCTCAAGTACTGATACCTAATGTGGATGATGAGTCAACCAAATGGTGGAGTCGTCAGCCGGTCAGCCCGTCAGAAGGGGAATCCCATGAGCGCCGAGAAGAAGGCCGGACTCGACGCGCTGCTGACGCCCGAGGAGAGCGTCCTCGTGCTGATCGACCACCAGCCGTTCCAGTTCGCCAACCTGAACAGCCACGAACCGATGATCGTCGACAACGTCATCGGCCTCGCCAAGGCCGCCAAGGCATCTGACGGGGAGCACGCCCCGGACGACCTCGACTCGGGGAGCGCCTGCCTGACGCCGACCAACTGGCCGCCGGTCTCTTGGCGGCTTCACTGACCACAGGGCCCCCGCATGGCCGCAGTACGGCTGGAGGCGGCTCTGCCCACAGCCGCACAGCACGACCCTGGTTCCGCTGTGCACGATCCCGATTGTCGAATCCGCAGGGAAGGGAATCGAGAAGTGGTTGAATTATCCCTCGCGCAGCTGCATCCCTCGCTGGACGATCCCGTCCTGCTCTCGATGAATCTGCTGAACGACATCGCCTCGGACCATCCTCAGGCGGTGTCCTTCGCCGCCGGCCGGCCCTACGAGGAGTTCTTCCGGGTCGAGCAGCTCCACGGCTACCTGGACACCTTCGTCACACACCTCACCGAGGTGGTGGGGCTGACGGACGAGGAGGCCCGCAGAACCGTGTTCCAGTACGGGCGGACGAAGGGCGTCATCCACGACCTGGTCGCCCGCTACCTCGAGATCGACGAGGGCATCACCGTCGACCCCGACGCGGTGGTGGTGACCGTCGGCAGCCAGGAGGCGATGTTCCTGACGCTGCGGTCCCTGCACGCCTCGCCGCAGGACGTCGTCCTCGCCGTCGCGCCCACCTACTTCGGACTGACCGGCGCCGCGCGCCTGCTGGACATGCCCGTGCTGGGCGTCGGGGACGGAGACGGCGGCCTCGACCTCGCCGACCTCGATCGTCAGGTGGCAGCGGCCCGCGTCCGCGGACAACGGCCGCGCGCCCTCTACCTCGTGCCCGACTTCTCCAACCCCACCGGGACGAGCCTGGACCTGGCCACCCGGATCGCCCTGCTCGACCTTGCGGCCGATCTCGATCTGCTGATCATCGAGGACAACCCCTACGGCCTCTTCCAGGCCGACCCCGCCACCCGGCCGCCGACCCTCAAGGCGCTCGACACACGGCACCAGGTCGTGCACGTCGGCTCCTTCGCCAAGACCGGCCTGCCCGGCGCCCGCGTCGGCTTCGTCGTGGCCGACCAGCCCGTCACCAGGGACGGCCGTCCGGCGGGTACGCTCGCGGACCAGCTGTCGCTGATCAAGAGCAACGTCACTCTCAACACCTCACCCGTCGCCCAGGCCGTCATCGGTGGCAAGCTTCTGCGCCACGGGTGCAGCATGGTCGCCGCGAACAAGCGCGAGATCGAGGTCTACCGCGCCAACCTGCGGCACGTGCTGGCCGGCCTCACCGCGCGGTTCGCCGCCACCGGCCCGGTGACGTGGAACACCCCGGCAGGCGGGTTCTTCGTCGTCCTGACGGTGCCGTTCGCCGTGGATGACCGTTCGCTGCGCAGATCGGCGCGCGACCACGGGGTCATCTGGACCCCCATGCACCATTTCCACACCGGCATGGCCTCCTCACACCAGATTCGGCTGTCCTTCAGCCTGCTCGACGACGCGTCGATCGACGAGGGACTCGACCGGCTGACTGCCTTCGTGACGGCCGAGGCCCAGGCGCCCGGTCATTCCGCCTGATCGCCGGCCCTTTCTCCCGCCCTCGGTCCGGCCGGAAAGCCGCCATGGCAAGCGGCCGCCCATCTGCGCAAGAGATCGTGTCCGATCACCTACGCGACAAAAGCGTCGGCCTGCCCGCGTGTCGCCGCACGGGTGATTCGGTGACCATTCGCCCCGAAGAGAATGCCGATGATCAGACACATTGTGCTGTTCAAGTTCAAGCCAGGCTTCGGCTGGCAGGATCCCGCGGCCCTCGCGGCCGAGCGGTCCTCGCGGCTCGTCGGCGAGCGGGTGCCCGGCCTCCTGCACTGGCAGGTGGGCCGCAACACCGCCGACCGTCCGACCGCCTACGACTTCGCCGCGATCGGCCTGCTGCCCGACCAGAACACCCTGCGCAGCTACCAGGACCACCCCTTCCACCAGGAATCCGCGGCGCTGTGGCGCGCCATCAGCACCTGGGTCGTCGCCGACATCGAGGAGTGACGCATGACCGTCGAGCTGGGCTGGATCGACGTCCGGCCCGCACCGGCCGGGCCCCCGGCCATCGGAACGCTCGGCCCCGAGGGGACGAGCAGCGAGCAGGCCGCCCGGCTGCTGCGGACCCGCCTACCCGACGGGCCGTCGATCGTGCTCAGGACGACCTACGAACAGGCCATGGAGGACCTGAGGGCCGGCACCGTCAGCCATGTGGTCGTCGCCAACGCCTATCGGGACATCCACCACTTCTACATGGCCGACGACATCGCGCTGGCCAGCGTCTTCCTCATGGACACCCCGCTGTACGGCATCGCCCGGCGCGCCGACGGCGGTCCGCTGTCCGACCGCCCGAGCGTGGTGACGCACCCCTCGCCGCGACCGTTGGTCGACCAACTGCTGCCCGCCGCCTACCAGTTCCCCGAAGTGGCCACCGCGGACTCCACCAGCCAGGCGGCCCGGGCCGTGGCCGAGCGCCGTTACGACCTCGCGCTCACCACCGAACCGGCCGCCACACGGCACGGACTGCGCTTCATCTCCCGACTGCGCCCGATCCGCATGGTCTGGTCGGTCTTCGTTCGCGGCTGAACCCGCACCCCACCCGCACAGCCACTCCACGGGCGTGTCAAGTGAACGGCGCGCGCCGTGAGGCGCGGTGATGCGAGCGGAGGTGGAAGGCCACCGCCTGTGGCCTCTCGCAGCAGGTCGGAGTAGCTGAAGTCCCGCTCGACCGGATCAGCGGCCGAGGACGCTTCATGCCGGGAACGGGGACGTCGGATGCCGGGCAGGCCCCGGATGCCTGCCCGTTTCACGAGCAGTTCGACCATGCCGTGGCTGACACGGATGCCCAGGCCCAGGGAGAGCTCAGCGTGGACGCCGCGGAAGCCTCAGGTGCGTGCCGCGGGATGCGGTATGGATCCCGGTGATGGCGTCGGTCAGCGGGATGTGCAGGAACACCTGCTCGGTGGCGCGGCGGCCGTGGTCGCTGCTGGTGATCCCCGGCTCATGGCCGGTGTCGATACGGTGCTGCCGACGCCAGACACAGATCGTCTGGTCACTGGTCCCCAGGAACTGGGCGACCTCCGCGACCTTACGGCCGGAGGCGAGGAGGGCGAGGACCTTGCGGCGGAACTCGGGTGGACAGCTGCGGGGCGGATGGTTCTCCTGGGGCGCTGGGTGACTGACCGTCCAGCAACCCGACTCCACCGAGCCCGGGGCACATCACGGACTCCAACCAGCTCGGGGCAGCACGCACAGGGGCAGCACGCACTGCGGGTTCAGCGGCTGCTCAACGGGGGCACGTCCGTGGTCCCTGCCAAGGTGGTGGCCGATGGTCACGGCTGTCGGGACGGCGGTGAGAAGCCGGACGAGGACGATCTCCCTTCGTGTACGCCCGGAGGACGCGTCCGGGGCAGCTCCGGACGGTATACCGCACCCCCAGACGCACTTGTGGTCCAGCTGGCCGGTGACTCACTGATGCGGCGGCACCGCAGCCGTTGAGCTGATGACGTTGTTGACGACGACCGCGGTCATGGTGCGTGCGACCGCTTCGCTGGCGGCTCCGGCACCCCAGTTGCCGCGTTCCAGTTCCTGGGCACGGTTGATCACCGATGAGGTCCAGGGGATCTGCGGGTCGAACTGTTGGAGCGTGCCGCTGCCCCAGATCAGTCCGGCAAGTGCGGCGATCCGAGCGGTTGGCTCCTCACCCTCGACGAGAACGTCGCGGACTTCTTTGAGAAGGCCGGCCCGGCGCCCGTTTCGACCGTCCTTGAGGACGGTCGTGTGGAAGATGCCGAGTACCTTGCGGCTTTCCCTGCGGATGTCGCCGCGTGCGATGAGGCGTTCCAGCAGGGGCTGACGGAGTGTCGGGCCGATCGCGGGGAGCACCGTCTGGACGCCACGGGGTTTGTCCGACACATACTCCCAGGCAGAGAGGAGGATCTCATCCGACGGCGCCCTCTCCGGGACGACCTCCACGTTGACGGCCCCGGTCCGGGTTGTCCTTGTTGCCACAGATCCCTGAAGGGCAAGGTCCGCGAGCACGGCTCCGGCGAGCGCGTAGAAGAGAGTGTTCTCGCCTGCGATGACGCCGGACTCGGGTTGAAGGAGGAGAAGCAGGAGGTCCTCGGGCAGGATCGGGGAGTCAGGACTGTTCGCCCTCCAGGGTGTCTTTGCCCTTGCCTCGATGGATGGTTCGTCGGGCTGCTGAGTCATTCGTCGGATACCTTCTCCTGCCGTGTGAACCGCTGCCGCCCTCGGCCGCGACGTTGCTCGACAGTTGCGGCGGCGGCTCCGAGGTGCCGCCCCAACTACTCCGCTTCAGGTTGGCTGGCGGGAGGATCCTGTCAGCCTCCTCTCTTCCGCAGCCGGCTCTCGCACTGGGCCACCTTGTGCGGCGGAGTTACCACGTGCTCCACGCTGCCTACGACTGTGACTCGGCCACCATCGCCAGGATCAGGATCGGGCACGATCGATTCCGGGTCGACGAGGTAGACCTCATGACCGTCCAGCGTGAGCCGGCGCGCGACCTCCAGCAGCATGCGCCGCGCCACGTCGTCGATCGAGTAGACCCTGGTGAGGTCCAAAACCACCCTGATTTCCGGGGGCGAGGTGGCCACAGTTTCCCGAACGATTCTCTCGGCTCCGGCAAAGCCGATCGCACCTTGCAGTTCGAGGACCCGGAGCACGTTCGGTCCGCTTCCGACGACACGGTTGGATCGCACGACCGCACCCGCGGTGGCAGGGACCTCCATCACATGCAGACCCATATCTACGGAGAATCGTTCGAACAGTGACACCCCACGAACGCTGTTTCCGTGAGTATCCAGTCGGGGTGAGAACGCGGCAATGCCGATCTGTCCGGGAAGCGCGCCAATCAGACCCCCAGCCACCCCACTCTTCGCCGGAATACCGACTTGGGTCGCCCAGTCACCGGCCGCGTCATACATTCCACAGCTAAACATGACGCTCAGTACCTGACGCACCACTCGTTCCGGCACCACCTGCTCACCCGAGAGAGGATTAATCCCACGGTTGGCCAATGTCGCGGCCATGACGGCCAGATCCCGTGTGCTGACGAGCACGGAACACTGGCGGGTGTAGCCGTCGACCACGGCCCTCGCGTCACTGGTGAGGACGTTGTGACTGCGGAGCATGTGTGCAATGGCGAGGTTGCGGTGCGCGTGTCCCATCTCTGACGCGCACACCCGCTCATCTATCTTCAGTCGACGACCGGCGAAGGCCGAGAGGCCGTGAACCACCCGTTCCACGCGCTCTGTCGAATTCAGGTGCTCTGCGCCGGCCAGCGAGTGAACGGTGATCGCGCCAGCGTTGATCATGGGATTGAGTGGGCGTCCGGTGTCGCTTTCGAGGGAGATCTCGTTGAACGCCTCCCCGGACGGCTCGACACCGACTTTGGCGAGCACAGGGTCGAATCCGCGATCGAAGAGGGCCAGCGCGTACGTGAACGGCTTGGAGATCGATTGGATCGTGAACTCAATATCGATGTCACCGGCGCCATAGACCACCCCTTCAAGTGTGGCAAATGCCGCGCCGAGACGCTCGGGATCCGCTGCTGCGAGCTCGGGGATGTATCCCGCCAGCTCTCCGGACGTGTCCGACTCCACACCTTCGAGCACCTCGGCCAGATAGTCGGGAATGACTGACCGCATTCGTCCTCCTCCAACAAATGTACAAGCTACGCGCTGTGAATCAGCGCTGCTTCCGTCGTAGCAGCGGGTGCCTCACCGAATCAGAACGTTGATGCCCGAGTGATGGGATATCGCGCTCGTCTCCGCGCAGCGTGCGAAACCAGCGCGATGTCAGCAGGTATCGCCTGGCGGAACGCGCCACCATGAGCGGCAAATTCATCGGCGAGCTTGATTCATCTGGCTGTCTTTTCCTGAGAGGGCATCATGGCGAGCCGAGCTTTCCCGGTCGGGCCGAGACGCTGATCGTCGGTTTGCGGGCGCTCGAAAGGTCTGGCCGGAGCATGGGGGCCGGTGAGAGCGCGAAGCCGGTCGGCGTCGACGTTGGCTCCGAACGCGGGGGTTCCGGGCTCGAGCCGGACGCCCGCCGCGAGGTCGCCGATGGTGAGGGAGTCGAATCCGAGCGTGTCGATCAGCGCTGACACGACGGCGAGATCCTGGGGCGAGTCGCCGGCGATCGCGATCGCCTTGCGTCCGGGGCCGCCTGCCGGACGGGCCTCGGCTTCCAGATCGTGGTAGCCCATGTGGTTGAGGGCTTTCACGACACGGGCGCCCTTGAGGAACCGCCGCACGACCTCGCTCGAAGAGGTGCCGGGCGGGAGGATCGCGTCGCGGGGACCATCGATCTCCCACCAGTGGTTCATCGCGTCGACGACCAGCTTCCCCGCCAACTTCGAAACCGGGAGACCCCGGTGCTTGCCGAGCGGGAGAGCGAGGATCACCACATCGGCGGCGTCCACGGCCTGGGCCGGCCACACGGGGGTCGCTCCTGGGGTGAGGACCTTGGTGGCCAGCGCGATCCTGGAGGGATCACCGGACCCGGAGACCAGGACCCGATAGCCGGCGGCGACCGCCAGGCGCGCCAGGACGGTGCCGAGCTTCCCGGCCCCCAGGATCCCGATGGTGGTGACGGGTGCGGTCATCGTGTCGCTCCCGCCGTGGCCGCGGGCTGCTCGGCCAGAAGTTCGCGGACCCGCGGGATGACTCGGGACCCGTACAGTTCGACCGACCGTAGCCGCGCGGAGGCCGAAACGGTGCCGGCGGCGGAGTAGATCATGTCGAACCGGCCCGCGTCCAAGACCCGGACGGCATGAGCGATCTTGGTCGCGACCGTCTCGACCGAACCGACATACAGCGACCCTCGGTCCACCTCGGCGTCGAACTCCTCCCGCCGCAACCGCGGCCAGCCGCGCAACCCCCCGATCCGGTCGCGGATCTCCCGATACCCGGGGTAGAAGAGCTCCCTGGCCTCTTCGTCGGTGGCGGCGACGAAGCCGGGCGAGTGCATGCCGATCGGCCGCGCCGTCGTGCCGAACTCCTCGCTCGCGCGCCGGTACAGATCCACGTAGGGAGCGAACCGGTCAGGGGCGCCACCGATGATGGCGAGCATGAGGCGGAAACCGTACCGAGCGGTGCGCAGCACCGACTGCGGTGTCCCACCGACCCCCACCCAGGTGTCGAGACGCCCCGAATCGGTCTTCGGGTACACGTCCGCATCGCGCAGGGCGGCCCGTGTGGTGCCTTCCCACGTGACCGGCGTCTCCTCCAAGAGCCGATGGAACAGCTCGAGCTTCTCCTCGAACAACACGTCGTAGTCCTTCAGTTCGTACCCGAACAGCGGAAACGACTCGGTGAACGAACCACGCCCCAGGATCACCTCGGCGCGGCCGCTGGAGAGCGCGTCGACCGTCGCGAACCGCTGGAACACCCGCACCGGGTCGTCCGAGGACAACACCGTCACACCCGAGGCGAGCCGGATGCGCTTCGTAACGGTCGCGATGCCCGCCAGCACCGTCTCGGGGCTGGAGATCGCGTACTCGGGTCGGTGGTGCTCGCCCAACGCGACCACGTCGATGCCGACCTGGTCGGCAAGGACCGCTTCGCTCACCGCGGCGCGGATCGCCCGCGCGTGCGAGACGATCTCGCCGCGGTCGTCGCGGGGCCGGTCCCCGAAGCTGTCGATACCGAACTCGATGCGCGAAACATCCATCGTGTGCACTTTCTTCAACGCCTTCTTGGTGTCGGGGTGTGACGGTGCGCGGTTCGTCATGCGAGAGCGGGACCTCCGCCAGGAGCGATCGGCACGGCCTCCCTGCCGGCCAGGTCCCAAGCGCCCTCACCACCGGCCAGCAACTGACGCACATCTAGTTGATGTATAAACTATCGATCTGTGATTGATGCGTCAACCAGGGAATCGGGCATGGTGGGCGCGGCCACGCGTGCGCGGATCCGGTGCCGGCAATGGCCTGGTCGATCGCGGATGTGGCCCGGATGTACGGGGTGACGTCCCGGACGCTGCGGCACTACGACGAGATCGGCCTGCTGCCGCCGGCGTGGACGGGGAGCAACGGGCACCGCTACTACGAGGAGGCGGAGGCGCGCGAGCGGTGGCCGGAGCGTGGGAGCAGTCCCGGCGGACCGTCGCGGGGATGACCGCCGATGGTATGGAGCAGTGGCGGCGTGAGGCGACGGCGCAGCTGATCCGCATGGCGGAGTTCATGGTGGCCGGCACACCCGTCGTCGATCCCGCGGTGCAGGCCGAGGTGGAGGCAGCGCGACGCCATGGCCGTCTACGCCGACGCACGGCTGAGCTGAGCGACGGCGTACCAGCCGCGTCCATCCCAGGACCACCGAACCGACCTCGCCCTCCGCGCGCGGCCGCTGCGTCACCGCCGCCCCCGACGTGCCCCCGGGCGGTGCCGGGGCTCATGTCACGGGCGGGACCGGGCCGGGGTGCCGTGGTGCCGCTCCGTGGGCTCGGCCGAGAGGGGACGCGGCGACCGGAGGCCGAACATGGTCCGCAGCCCCGGTGTCCTGCGGATGATCTCGTAGCTGGCGACGCTGAGGCAGAACGCCGGAACCATGATGCCGGCGAAGGCGAAGACGCCGTGTACCTCCGCCCGCAGAACGTAGTACGCGATCACGATCACATAGGTCTGGTGCAGGATGTAGACCGGAAAAGCCGCCCGGCTGAAATAGTCCATGAAGGCCGACCTGCGGTCGAGATACCGTTTCCCGTACCCGAGCATGGCGAGCAGCGTTGCCCAGTACACCGGATAGTGCCAGGCAGTGAACAGGAGATCCGTCCGACTGCCTGTCGTGAACCTCTCGACGACAATCCCGATGGCGCCCGGCACGGCGATGCACAGGTAGCCGCGCCGGGCCCGCTCCAGAGTGTCGGTGATCGTATCGCTGGTGGCGATGAGGAATCCGAGCAGAACATAGCCGGCGTACACGAAGATGTTCTCTCCACCGATCTCCGGGAGGAACGACAGCATCGCCAGCCCAGCCGCCGGGAGAAGCGCGAGAACCGGCCTGTTCAGCCAGGCGGGCGTGTACTGGCGTCGGATCGCCCTGAGCATGAGAGGGAGCAGGGCGATCGATATGAGGAAGAGGAAGAGGATGAACCACAGGTGGGCCGGGGAGAGTCCGGTGAACACCGTCCACTGCGAGAAGTCGGTGAAATAGGCACCCAGGAACTCGAGGTAACCGCCGCCGTAGCCCTCGTGGAACCTCATCGCGTAGTACGCCTGCGGCGGCACGACGACGAGGCAGCCGAAGAAGAACGGTATCAACAGCCGCAGATACCGCTCCTTGACGTAGCTCCGAGCCGGCCGCTTCCGCAGTGCGTAACAGCTCGACATGCCGGCCAGGAGGAAGAGCAGCGGCATGAACCAGAAGGAGGAGACGTTGACCAGGGCGGAGGAGAAGGTGTTCACCTGCCCTTTGACGTAGAACTCCGAATTGTCGTTGAAGATCCTGGCCGTGTGGAACGGGAACAGGAAGAGGATGGCCAGGTTCCGCAGCCAGTCGATGTGTTCCTTGCGCTTCACTTCTGTGCTTCCTCGGTCAGCCGGCCGAGCGCGGCGCCAAGCGCCGGCTCGGCGGTAACGGCGTCGGCAGGAGGTGTGATCCCGGCGCGTGCGGCGAACACCCGCCCGGCAGCGACGAGCGGCCGGCGGCGCACCTCCTCACGAGGGGGACGAGGCACGGGCCCCGGCGAGTGACTGTTGCTCTCTGCACCTGACATGCCCCCATTGTTGCATACCTCGGGTATTCAGTTCCTCGGGTATCGGGACGTCGCCGCCCCCTCCCCCGGTCGTCCGACGAGTCGGGATCCGGTCGGCCTGCCGGATACTCGGTGGCCCCTCGGGGGCCCACTTGGCAGGCTGCCGCCATGACCTCCCAGCTCAGCGACGTGCCGAGCCATTCCTGGCTCGGCACCCCCATCGACGCCCGGCCCCTGTTCGCCCCGGAACACACCGCGCTGATGACCACGCTCCGCGGCCTGGCGCCCGCCGAGTGGCACGAGGAGACCGTCCCAGGCTGGACCGTGCGCGATCTCGCCGCCCATGTCCTCGGCGACTGCTACGGCCGACTCGCCCGCGACCGCGACGGCCACCGGGAAGGCCCCGCCTTCGCACCCGGCGAGACGCTGGAGGCGTTCATCCACCGCATCAACCAGGAGTGGGTGGACGCGTTCTCCCGGGTGAGCCCGGCCGCGCTCACCGAAACCCTGGACCTCGTCGGCCGGCGGACCGCCCGGTTCTTCGAGACCACCGACCCCAACACCCCGTCGCTCGGGGTGTCCTGGGCGGGCATCGACCCCGCACCGATGTGGCTGGACAGCGCCCGCGACCTCACCGAGTTCTGGACCCACCGCCAGCAGATCCGCCACGCCACCGGCCAGGAGACCGACCCCGACCCGCGGTTGTTGTCCGTGGTCCTCGACACCTTCATGCGCGCCCTGCCCCACACCCTGCGCGAGGTCGAGGCGCCGACCGGCACGCACGTCCGGATGCGAATCGACGGCCCCGCCGGCGGCAGTTGGACCGTCACGGCCGCCGGAGACGGCTGGTCACTGGCCGAGCCGGGCAGCGAACGCCCCACCGCGATCGTGCGGCTCGACGCGGAGACCGCCTGGCGCCTGTGCACCCGGGGCATCCAGCCGGACGACGCCCTGGCAGTCGCCCGCGTCGACGGCGAGCGCGAACTGGCCGAAGCGGCCTGTCAGATCGTCTCGATCATCCACTGACCACGGCCACCTGGCTCCGGCGCGGCGCGGCGCGGTCAGCCGTTCCGCAGGGCGGGCAGGACGGCGTTGTCGATGAAGCCGACCAGGTAGTCGGCGTCCGCGTAGGTCCCCTCGAACAGCGGGCGGGTGAGCAGCGCGGCGAAGAGCAGCTGTGGCAGGAAGGCCGCCGCGGAGGAGCGGTCGGGCAGTTCGCCGCGTTCGACGGCGCGGTGGACGAAGGAGGTGAGGTGTTCGCGCTCCGGCTCGATCAGCGTCTCCCTGAGTGCCCTGGCCAGAGCCGGATCGGCGAGGGTCGCGTGGGCGAGGCCCGCGATGAGCGGGGTGTCCTTCTCCGCCTGGTCCGCCAAGGTGCCGGCGAAGGCCAGCAGATCACCACGCAGCGTGCCGGTGTCTATCGCCCCCGCGTCCACGGGACGCGTGGCGTACAGCGCGGCCGCCACCATGCGCGGCTTGCCCTGCCACTGCCGGTACAACGTCGCCTTGCTGCACCGGGCACGCGCCGCCACCGCGTCCATCGTCAGCGCGTCGTAACCGACCTCCCGAAGCACCTCGACGGCGGTGGTCAGCAGCTCCAGTTCGCGCCCGGGACTCATCCGCGGGCGGCGAACCGCGGGGGCCGGTGCTTCGGCGGGCATCGCACACTCCATATCGCCCTCAGCCTGATGCTCAGGGAGCTTCCTGCGTTCCAGGGGGCTTCCCCACCTGCGACGTGTATGTGTTCCGCTCCCGCCCCCACGGAATCGTACTGTATGCCCAGGTCAGGCCGACGCTGGACGCGATCGGACCAGGACCGTGTGCCGGCCGTGACGCCCGCGGCGACGAAGCGTCGCGCGAGCACCACTTTCGACACTTCGTGGAAAAAGCTCGCCCTCTCCTTGTCGAAGATGTTGGCGATTTCATAAAAGTCTTCTACGGTCGCCGTGTTCCTGTCATGTGGAGGAAGGCGGGGCCATGGTGCCACCCAACGTTGTCGTGGTTCTGGCGGACGACCTGGGCGTCGGTGATCTCGGTCCTTACGGCTCGCGCCTCCTGCGTACGCCGGCGACGACCCGGCTGGCGGCCACCGGCGTCGTCTGCGAGGCGATGTACGCCGCCGCCGCGACCGACACGCCGTCCCGCGCCGGCTTGCTCACCGGGCGCTACGGCGCGCGCTACAGCCTGCCGGCCTCCACCGCCCCCGGCTCCGACGCCGGCCTGCCCCAGGACGCGGTCACCGTCGCGAAGTTGCTCCGCGACGCGGGCTACGCCACCGGTCTCTTCGGTCAGTGGCGGCTCGGCGCGCGGCCGGGCCAGCACCCGCTCGATCACGGCTTCGACCGCTTCGAGGGCACCCTGCACGGCACCGACGTCACGCCGCTGGCCTGGTACGAGGGGCGGACGGCCGTCGTGGACGACACCGACTCGGCGCTGGCCGCGCGTCACCTCACCGACGCCGCCCTGGACTTCGTCGACGACCACCGCGACGGCCCGTTCCTCGCCGTCCTGTCCCACCTCGGACCGCACGCCCCCTACCGGGTCGAGCCCCGCTTCCACGGCGCGTCGGCCGCCGGCGCCTATGGCGACCTGGTCGAGCAGCTCGACCACTACCTCGACGTGCTCCTGCGTCACCTCGACCGCAGGCGCCTGACCCGCCGCACGCTGGTGATCGTCACCAGCGACAACGGCCCGCGCTACGAGGGGCGCAACCAGGAGCGGCGCGGCCGCAAACCCGAGGTCTTCGACGGCGGCGTCCGCGTCCCGTTCATCGCCTCCTGGCCGTCCGTCACCCGCCGCACCCGCGACCGGACGCCGCGGTCGTTGCTGGACCTGACGCCGTCGCTGTGCGCGCTCGCCGCAGTGGACCCGCCGGACGGCCTCGACGGCGAGGACATGTCGGCGCTGCTGTCCGGCCGCCCCGCGCCCGACCGGGGACCTGTCTACCTCTTCTTCGACGAGTGGCTGAACGCCGTGCGCAGCGACCGCTGGAAGCTGCACGTCGCGTTCGGCGCCCATCGGACCGCGTACATGCCGCAGCTGTTCGACGTCACGGCCGACGTCCGCGAGGCGTACAACCTGGCCGCGCTCCACCCGGACGTCGTGGAGCGGCTGCGCGGGCCGCTGGAGGAGCTGCGGGACGACGTCGCCGCCGAGGCGGCGGCGTGGAAGGAGACAACGACCGCATGAGCGCCATACCCCCCGACGCCACGCCGGCCACGACATCCGCCACCCGACGCACCGTCCTCAAGGGGTCGGGCGCCATGGGCCTGGCCACCGTCGCCGGCGTCAGCGCCGCCACCCCCGCCCAGGGCGCGGAGGCCGTCCCCCCGAACGTCGTCATCGTCTACTGCGACGACCTCGGCTACGGCGACCCCGGCTGCTACGGCTCACCGCTGGTGCGCACGCCTGCCATCGACGGCATGGCACGGCGCGGCATGCGCTTCACCGACTTCTACGCCGGCGCTCCCACCTGCACCCCGTCCCGCGCCTCGCTGATGACCGGCTGCTACGCGCCGCGCGTGAACCTCGCGACCGTGCTCTTCCCCGACCACACCAACGGGATGTCGTCGCGCGAGACCACGCTCGCCACCTACCTCGGGGGCGCGGGCTACGCGACGGCCCACATCGGCAAGTGGCACCTCGGCAACCCCGCCGTCGACCCCGGACTGCACCCCATGGAGCACGGCTTCGACCGCTACTTCGGCCTGCCGTACTCCAACGACATGGCGCCGTTGCCGCTCTACGACGACCGGGAGATCACCGAACAGCCCCCGGACCAGGCGAGCCTGACGCGGCGCTACTCGCAGGAGGCGATCGCCTTCATCCGCGCCCACGCCGACCAGCCGTTCTTCGTCTACCTCGCCATCACCCAGCCGCACGAGCCCCTCGCCTCGGAGTTCGCCGGCCGCTCGGCGGCGGGCCCGCACGGCGACTCGGTGGAGGAGATCGACCACTACGTGGGCGTCCTGCTCGACGAGCTCGACGCCCTCGGCGTCCGCGACAACACCTGCGTGATCTTCACCAGCGACAACGGGCCGTGGTACGTCGGCAGCGCCGGGGACCTGTACGGCCGCAAGGTCGAGACGTACGAGGGCGGCCAGCGCGTGCCGTTCGTGGTCGAGTGGCCCGCCGTCGTGCCCGCCGGGGTCACCTACCGCCAGCCCACCTCCCTGGTGGACGTCCTCCCGACCCTGCTCGAGGCCGCGGGCGTCGAGCCGGAACCGGACCGCACCATCGACGGCCGCAGCATCCTGCGCGCCCTGACCACCGGCCGCCGGGTGGACCGCGGCGACATCTTCTACTACGACGACCAGCGGACGCCGTCCATCGGCAACTGCAACGCCGTGCGGCGCGGCGACTGGAAGCTGCACGTGCGCCGCGCGCCAGGACCGTACTTCACCGGCCGCGGCTTCTCCACCACCGAGGAACTGCCGCAGCTCTTCAACCTCGCCCGCGACCCCGGCGAGTGCTACGACCTCTCCCGGCACCACCCCGAACTCGTCGCGACGCTCAGCGCCCGCATCGACGAGTTCGACGCCGCCCTGCGGGCGGACCACGCCGAGCGCTACGGCACGCCCTGACGCCTGCCGACGCCACCGGATGCATGACGCGACCACGGGGCGGACGAGTCGGCCTGTACGCCGGCCCCCTTCGGTGGCGCGACGTACCCACTTTTTTGTGGGTACTTGTCGGCGGCCTCGCGTCCGGGTGAGGCTGTGTGTGCGGCGGCCGGGAGGGCCGGCCGGGGTCGAGGTGCCGGGGAGGTCGGCGATGTCAGGAGGCGGCGTGGGCCCCGGTGAGCCGGTCCAGGCGCCGGTGTCCCCAGTCGGAGAGGGGCGCCAGCGCGTCGGCGAGCTCGCGGCCGAGGGCGGTCAGGGAGTAGACCGTCTTCAACGGCAGCTCGTCGTACACCCGCCGGTGCACCAGCTCGTCGGCCTCCATCTCCCGGAGCGCCTGGGTCAGGACCTTCTCGCTGATCTCCGGTAGCCGCCGGCGAAGCTCGCCCGGACGCTGGGGGCCGAACTCCAGGGCCCACAGCAGGGCGGTCTTCCACTTGCCGTCGATCACGGCGATCGCCGCCGTCACTCCGCAAACGTTCGTGTCCTGAGCGCGACCGCGCGTCATCTCCACCCCTCACAACCATCACCACTGTCGACAAAGCGATAGGAGCTGAGCTGAGGTATGTCCTCACCTGCCAAGTCCCCCGACCAGTCTGCCGTGACCGTCATCGGGTTGGGGCCCATGGGCCGCGCGCTCGCCGGGGCGTTCCTGGACGCGGGGCTGCGGACCACGGTCTGGAACCGCACCCCGGGCCGCGACCGGGAACTCGTCGCGCGGGGCGCGACCAGCGCCGGAACGGCCGAGGAGGCGGTCGCCGCGAGCGAACTGACCGTGGTGTGCGTGGTGAACCACGACGCCGCGGACGCCGTCCTGCGCCGCCCGGCGGTCGCCGACGCCCTCGGGGGACGCACGGTGGTGAACCTGACCGCCGACACCCCCGACCGGGCACGCGACGCCGCCGCCTGGGCGGCGGAACACGGCATCGGCTACCTGGACGGCGCGATCATGACGCCGACCACGACCATCGGAACACCGGACGCCGTGTTCCTGCATAGCGGGCCGGAACCGCTCTACGACGAACACCGGAAAGTCCTGGACGCACTCGGCGGCTCCCACACGCACCTCGGTATGGAGATCGGCCGCGCCGCCGCCTACGACATCGCCCTGCTCGACATCTTCTGGACGGCGATGGCCGGCTACGCGCACGCGGTGGCCGTGGCGCGGGCGGAGGGGATCACCGCCCGGGAACTGGCGCCGTTCGCCCGGGGCATCGCCACGATCCTGCCGCCGATGTTCGAACTCGGCGCGGAGGACATCGACAACGGTGAGTACACCGGTGACATCAACCCGATCACCTCGACCGTGTCGACGATGGCCCACATCGTCCACACCTCCGAGGGACACGGCATCGACGCGAGCCTCATGCGCGCCGCCGAGGGCCTCGCCCGCCGCGCCATCGGACGTGGGCACGACACCGACGGATTCATGCGGGTCATCGACATCATGAACCCCCGCTGAGCCGGCGGCAGCACCCGCTCCGGCCTGGACGATGGTGTTCGGAGTTGCGCAGATGCGTTGACTTTCTTTCGAACTCGCTTTTACGCTGCGCGCGTTCACGTCCCGTGGTCCCGCGCGACAGCCAGGAGTGATCCCATGACGCCCATCGGACGACGCGCCCTCATCGGAGCGTTGGGAGCCGCCGCCACCGTGCCCCTGGCCGGTGGCGCGGCGCACGCCGCCGACGAGCCACCGAGTGGGCTGCGGCTGAACGAGTTCTGGGCGCACGACGCGTTCGTCGTCGCCGACCGGAGCACCGGCACCTACCACCTCTACCACACCACCCCCGAGGACAGTCAGGAACCGGGGCTCGTCACCTTCGGCTATCGCAGCCGGGACCTGGTCTCCTGGCAGGGGCCCTACGTCGTCTTCCGGGTGCCGGAGGGCAACTGGGCGACGGACGGCGGCTGGGCGCCCGAGGTGCACCGCCACCGCGGCCGGTGGTACCTGTTCGTCACCCTGCACGACGCCGAGGCGGAGTTGGCCGCGCCGCCCGAGGTGCCGTACCGCACCCACCGGCGCGGCACGATCGTGGCCGTCGGCGACTCGCCGGCCGGCCCGTTCACGCCGCTGAACCTCGACCGCCCGCACACGCCCGACACGTTCATGGCGCTGGACGGCACGCTGTTCGTCGAGCGCGGTCAGCCCTGGCTGGTCTACGCGCACGAGTGGGTCCAGCGCCTCGACGGGACGATGGAGGCCGTTCGCCTCACCCAGGACCTGACCGGCACCGTCGGCGACCCGGTGCACCTGTTCAAGGCGTCCGACGCCCTGGGCATCAACCAGGTGGTCACCGCGACCGCCGCGCCGCTCACCTATGTCACCGACGGCCCCCAGTTCCACCGCAGCCGCACGGGCGACCTGCTGATGCTGTGGTCCACCTGGATGGGCCCGTCCGGCGCCCAGTACTACGTGCAGACGCAGGCCCGTTCGGCCTCCGGCACCCTGGCGGGCCCCTGGGAGCAGCGGCCGGTGCTGGTCGAGGACAACAGCGGCCACGGCATGCCGTTCCGCGCCTTCGACGGCACCCTGCTGCTGGTCCTGCACCACCCCTTCGGCTCGCCGGACAGCCGCGCCCGGCTGTACGAACTCCACGACGCCGGCGACCGCTTCACCCTCGGCCGACGCCGCCGCGACCTCGACGGCGGCGAGCCCTGAGCCAGGCCGGGGAGGCTCGCCGAGCAGCGGCGAGAACAGCGCGCCGGCCAGGTCCGGATCGTGCCCTGGCAGGTGCTCGCTGAGG
Source organism: Streptomyces mayteni (assembly GCF_054783955.1). Lineage (NCBI taxonomy): Bacteria > Bacillati > Actinomycetota > Actinomycetes > Kitasatosporales > Streptomycetaceae > Streptomyces > Streptomyces mayteni. Next base: position 123,239 of record NZ_BAAGPR010000001.1, read on the forward strand.
GCGCCGACGGTGTCGGGGTGGTGGGGGCCGGGCGTGCCAGGTTCGCGGGCACGGGTCAGGTGCCGATGGTGTGCCAGACGGTCTTGGTCTCCAGGAAGGTGTGGAGGCGCCGGACCGTGGGGGTCGCGGTCCAGTCCTCGGCCGGGTCGGGCAGGTGGACTCGTTTGAGGGTGTCGGCCGCGGCGGCCTGGAGATCCGGTGCGAGGTCGCCGGCGCCGGTGAGGTCGAGGGCGTTGACGTCCTGGTGGGCGGCGAGTGTGGGGGCGAGGTCGGCGAGGCGGCCGGTGAGGATGTTGGCGGTGCCCGCCGGCAGGTCGGAGGTGGCCAGTACTTCGCCGAGGGTCAGGGCCGGTAGGGGGGCGGCCGGGTCGGCGATCAGAACGGCCGTGTTGCCGCCGGCGAGGACGGGTGCCAGGACCGACACCAGGCCGAGGAGAGGTGAGGCGGTGGGGGCGCAGACCGCCACCACCCCGGTGGGTTCCGGTGTGGAGAGGTTGAGGTAGGGGCCGGCGACGGGGTTGGTGGCGCCCATGGTCTGCCCGATCTTGTCGGTCCAGCCGGCGTACCAGATCCACCGGTCGATCGCCGCGTCGACCTGGGCGGCGGCCTTGCGCGTGCTGGTGCCCTGGCTGTCGGCGACCTCCGCGGTGAACTGGTGGTGCCGGCCCTGGAGCATTTCGGCGACGCGGTAGAGGATCTGGCCGCGGTTGTAGGCGGTGGTGGTGGACCAGCGGGGGAACGCCTTGCGGGCGGCGGTCACGGCGTCGCGGGCGTCCTTGCGGGAGGCGAGCGGTGCGTTGGCCAGCCAGCGGCCCTTGGGATCGGTCACCTCATACACCCGTCCGCTCTCGGACCGGGGGAAGGCCCCGGCGATGAACAGCTTGTACGTCTTCAGCACCCGCAGTGGCGTGGTGGGTGGGGTGGGCTTGTGGTCAGGCATCGAGGTAGGGCTCCAGTCCGTGTCGGCCTCCCTCGCGGCCGTAGCCGGATTCCTGGTAGCCGCCGAAGGGTGAGGTGGGGTCGAACTTGTTGAAGGTGTTGGACCAGATCACGCCGGCGCGCAGCCGCTGGGCCATCCACAGCGTCCGGGAGCCCTTCTCGGTCCAGACGCCGGCGGAGAGTCCGTAGGGGGTGTTGTTGGCCTTGGCGACGGCCTCGTCGGGGGTGCGGAACGTCAACACGGACAGCACGGGGCCGAAGATCTCCTCCCGCGCGATCCGGTGCGATGTGGCCACGTCGGTGAACACCGTCGGCGCGAACCAGTAGCCGTTGCCTGGCAGGTCGCACGGCGGGGACCAGCGTGTGGCCCCCTCCGCCTCGCCGGCGTCGGCCAGGGTGCGGATGCTGGCGAGCTGTTCGGCGGAGTTGATGGCCCCGACGTCGGTGTTCTTGTCCAGCGGGTCACCGACCCGCAGCGTCGCCATCCGGTGCTTGAGGCGGTCGAGCAGTTCCTCCGCGACGGATTCCTGCACCAGCAGGCGGGAGCCCGCGCAGCAGACGTGGCCCTGGTTGAAGAAGATGCCGTTGACCACACCCTCGACGGCCTGGTCGAGCGGCGCGTCGTCGAACACGATGTTGGCGCCCTTGCCGCCGAGTTCGAGGGTGAGCCGTCTGCCGGTGCCCGCCAGCTGGCGGGCGATGGCGCGGCCGACCTCGGTGGAACCGGTGAACGCCACCTTGTCCACGCCCGGGTGGGCGGCCAGCGTCGCGCCCGTGGTGCCGTCCCCGGGCACGATGTTCACCACGCCCGCCGGCAGGCCCGCCTGCCGGCAGATCTCGGCGAAGCGCAGCGCGGTGAGCGGCGTGGTCTCGGCCGGTTTCAGCACCACCGTGTTGCCGGTGGCCAGGGCGGGCGCGATCTTCCAGGCCAGCATCAGCAGCGGGAAGTTCCACGGGATGATCTGGCCGGCCACGCCCAGCGGGCGCGGGTTGGGGCCGAAGCCCGCGTGGGCCAACTTGTCGGCCCATCCCGCGTAGTAGAAGAAGTGCGCCGCCACCAGCGGCAGGTCGGTGTCCCGGGTCTCCCGGATCGGCTTGCCGTTGTCCAACGACTCCAGCACGGCCAACTCCCGCGCCCGCTCCTGCACCAACCGCGCGATCCGGAACAGGTACTTGGCGCGCTCGGCGCCCGGCAGCGCCGACCAGCCGGGGAACGCGGCGCGGGCCGCGGCCACCGCCGCGTCCACGTCGGCCTCGCCGCCCTGGGCGACCTCGGAGAGCACCTCCTCCGTCGAGGGGGAGACGGTCTTGAACGTCCCGCCGTCCGCCGCCTCGCGGAACTCGCCGTCGACGAACAGGCCGTAGGACGGGGCGATCTCGGCGGTCGCCCGGGACTCAGGCGCCGGCGCGTACTCGAATTTCATGATCTCGTCAGCCCCACTCAGTCCACCGTCACGTAGTCCGGGCCCGAATACCGGCCGGACGTCAGCTTCTGCCGCTGCATCAACAGGTCGTTCAGCAGGCTGGAGGCGCCGAACCTGAACCACGCCGGGTCCAACCAGTCCTCGCCCGCCGTCTCCTTGACCACGACCAGGTAGCGCAGCGCGTCCTTGGTCGTCCGGATGCCGCCCGCCGGCTTCACACCCACCTGCCGCCCGGTGGCCACGCGGAAGTCCCGCACCGCCTCCAGCATCAGCAGCGTCACGGGCAGCGTCGCGGCGGGCGCCACCTTGCCCGTCGAGGTCTTGATGAAGTCCGCGCCGGCCAGCATCGCCAGCCACGAGGCGCGGCGCACCGCGTCGTAGGAGGCCAGTTCGCCGGTCTCCAGGATCACCTTCAGGTGCGCGGTACCGCACGCCTCGCGGACGGCGGCGATCTCGTCGTGCACCGTGCGGTGGTCGCCGGCGAGGAACGAGCCCCGGTCGATGACCATGTCGATCTCGTCGGCGCCCGCCGCCACCGCCTCCCGGGTGTCCAGGAGCTTGACGTCCAGCGGCGCCCGGCCGGCGGGGAAGCCGGTGGCCACCGAGGCCACCTTGACGCAGGAGCCGGCCAGCGCCCGCTTCGCCACCCGCACCAGGTCCGGGTAGACGCAGACGGCCGCGGCCGATGGCGCGGTGGGGTCACCGGGGTCGGGCAGCACGGCCTTGGCGCACAGCGACCGCACCTTGCCGGGCGTGTCGGCGCCCTCCAGGGTCGTGAGGTCCACCATGGACAGGGCCAGGTCCAGCGCGAACGCCTTGGCCGTGGTCTTGATCGAGCGGGTGGCCAGGGCCGCGGCGCGGCCTTCGAGGCCCACCGCGTCGACCCCGGGCAGACCGTGCAGGAAGGTGCGCCAGGCGGCGGACGTGGCGCCGGGTCCTGGCGAGGGCATCAGGTCAGGCACGGGAACCCCGCTTCTCTATGACCATGTTGAGGATGAGGGCGACGACGAGGATCAGGCCGGTCACGACCATCTGGAAGAAGGAGCCAAGGCCCATCAGGTTGCACAGGTTGCGCAGCACCGACAGCAGCAGCACCGCCACGAAGGTGCCCAGGACACCGCCACGCCCACCGAACAGGTTGGTGCCGCCGAGGACGACCGCGGCGATCGCGTCCAGCTCCAGGCCGTTGAAGGCGGTGGGCTGGCCGATGGTCAGGCGGGACGTCAGCAGGACGCCGGCCAGCGCCGACAGGGCGCCGGAGATCGCGAAGACGGCGGTGATGACGCCCCGGACGGGCAGGCCCGACAGCCGCGCGGCCTCCTTGTTGCTGCCGACGGCGTAGACGTACTCGCCGAACGTGGTGCCGCGCAGGACGAGCCCGGCGAGGATCGCGACACCGATGAAGACGAGGCCGGCGATGGGCACGTAGCCGACGAAGCCGCCGCCGATGAGCTGGAACGCCTCCGAGGAGCCGGCACTCGCCGGTTCTCCGTCGGTCAGCAGATAGGTGAGGCCGCGGATCGCGGTGAGCCCCGCCAACGTCGTCATGAAGGCGGGCAGCGACAGGTAGGCGGACAGGCCGCCCATCAGCGCGCCGAAGCCGGCGCCCACGGCGAGGCTGAGGGCGATCGCCAGCACCATGTTCATGTCGTGGTCGAGCAGCAGGGCCACCGTCATGCCGCCGAACGCGGCGACGCTGCCGACCGACAGGTCGATGCCGGCGGTGAGGATGACCATCGTCATGCCGACGGCGACGATGCCGGTGAGCGCCGACTGCTGAAGGAGGTTCGACAGGTTCCTGGTGGTGAGGAACTCCGGGGAGAGGAAGCTGGCCACGACGCACAGCGCCAGGAAGACGATGACCAGGTTGAACCTGACGACCAGTTCGGCACCCCGCCGGCCCGCCGGGCCGCGCACCGCGGCGACGGGCCCGGTTCCGGCCGGGGCCGGCTCCGGGGTGCGGGACGTCACGGCTGTCTCCGGTCCCGGGGACGAAGTGCTCATGGTGTCGCTCCTGTGTGTGGCGCCATTCCGGTGATGACGGTGTGTGCGATGTCGCTCTCCGCCGTGGTGCGGGGGGCGAAGCTCGCCACGTTGCGGCCCTCGTGCAGCACCCAGACGAGGTCCGCGTTGGCGGTCAGCTCGTTCAGCTCGCTGCTGGCGAGCAGGACGGCGACGCCGTCGTCGGCGAGGCGCCTGACCTGCCGGTACAGGTCGGCCTTGGCTCCGACGTCGAGGCCGCGGGTGGGTTCGTCCAGCAGCAGGACGCGGACGCCGCCGCGGCTGATCCACTTGGCGAGGACGACCTTCTGCTGATTGCCGCCGGACAGCTGGCCCACCAGTTGGTCGGGCGAGGCGTGGCGGACGCCCAGGTCGGTGAGGACCGGGCGGGACCGACGGCGGGCGGTGCCGCGCGGGTCCAGCCAGGGCCGTCGGCCGAGCGCGGTGACCCCGGCGTTGCGGGCCACCGACAGGCCCAGCATCAGGCCCTGTTCCTTTCGGCTCTCCGGCACCAGCGCCAGGCCGGCGCGGACCGCGGCGGCGGCGCTGCGGGGCCGTAGTTCGACGCCGCCGAGGCACAGCGAGGCCGTCGTGGGGCCGTTGCCGAACACGGAGTTCAGCAGCGTGGTGCGGCCGGCGCCGCCGAGGCCGGCCAGGCCGACGATCTCTCCGGCCCGCACCTCGATGCCGCGGACGTCGATCAGGCCGGGGCTGCGCACCTCGCGGACCTCGAACAGCGGCGGTCCCGAGGGCCGCGGGCGGTGGGTGGTGCCGACCAGTTCGCGGGTGTCGCCGATCATGGCGGCGACCAGCCGGTCCGTGGTGGTGGCCGGCACGTCGTGGACGCCGACGGTGCGGCCGTCACGGAGGACGGTGGCGCGGTCGCCGATCTCCATCACCTCGTCCATGCGGTGCGAGATGTAGATGACGGAGCGGCCCTCGGCGGTGAGGGAACGGATCACGTCGAAGACCTTCCGCAGGTCGTTCTCGCCGAGGGTCGCGGACGGCTCGTCCATCACGATCAGCCGCGCGTCGGCCGTGAGGGCCTTGGCGATCGCGGTGAGCTGCTGGGCGGCGATGGGCAGGTCCCGCACCTTCGCGGTGACGGGGAAGTCGCCGCCGACCCGGGCCACGGCGGCGCGGGCCAGTTCGGCGCGGCGCCGGCGGCGGATCACGGGGCCGGTGGCGGGGGTGTGGCCGAGGAGGACGTTCTGGGCGACGGTCAGGTCGGGGATGAGGTCGAGTTCCTGGTAGATGACGGCGATGCCGGCGGCCATCCCCGCCTGGGGGCTGGTGAGGCGCACCGGTGTGCCGTCGATAGTGATCTCGCCCGCGTCGGGCTGGAGGGAGCCGGCGAGGATCTTCATCAGGGTGCTCTTGCCGGCGCCGTTCTCGCCGAGCAGGCAGTGTGTCTCGCCGGGCAGCACGGTCAGGTCGGCGTGGTCGCAGGCCAGGGTGCCGGGGAACCGCTTGACGATGCCGCGCATCCGCAGCCGTGGTGCCGCGCCCGGGGGCGGCGTCTCGTGGTCGCTCACGGTGCTCAGCGCTCCTCGCATTGGCCGGGGTTCAGCAGATGGAAGGCGGTGTGGTCGTCGGTGACGAGGGTGTTGCACAGCCCGCTGGTCACGACGGCCGTGCAGACCGCGTGCTTGGCGACGCCGGACACGACGGCCACCGACACCGGCCGGCGACGCAGGTCGTCGAGCGCCATGCCGAGGGTGCGGGCGTCCAGCTCCGGGTCGACGACGTGGCCGGCGGCGTCGATGAACCGGCCGGCGACATCGCCGACCGCGCCCGCGGCGGCCAGCCGCCGCAGGTCGTCGGCGTCCAGGTAGCCGGAGCCGACCAGCACCGAGTCGCTCCCTATCCCGCCGGGGCTGAACAGTGCGGTGTCGGCGGCCGACGCGTGGGCCAGCACCTCGGCGACCGCGCTGTCCTCCTCCAGGACCCTGCGGGTGGTCTCCTGCTCGACGATGGCCGGCGCCGGCAGCACCGTGACGGTGCCCTGGCCCAGGTGCGCGATGCGGCTGGCCATGTCCTGCGCGGAGCTGGGCCGCCGGGAGCGGCTGAGGCCGCCGTTGATCTGCACGACGTGCACGCCGTGCGCCCAGCCCGGGGTGAGGGCGCGGGCCAGCTGGTCGAGGGTGCGGCCCCAGGACACGCCGAGCAGCCTGGGCGAGGGCCGCAGCCGCGCCAGGTAGTCGGCGCCTGCCTCGGCGACCCGGACCCGCAGCTCCTCCTCGTCCTCGGAGGGCGCGCGGGCCACCACGACGGCGCCGCGCAGGCCGAACGTCTCGGTGAGCCGCTCCTCCAGGTGGTGCATGCGGGTCCTGGGGTGGACCACCTCGATCCGCACGATGCCGGCCTCTCGGGCGTCGGCCAGCAGCCGGCCCACCTTCCAGCGGGTGAAGTGCAGTTGCTCGCCGATCTGCTCCTGGGTGAGGTTGCGCTCGTAGTACATGGTGGCGACCTGGTAGAGCAGCGCCTCGTCCTCGACGGGGTTCACGGCGCACCCCCGCCGGTGACGGCCGGCACGGCCGGCGGCGGGGCGGGGGCCGCGGTCCGGTCGGCGGCGCTGAGGCGGTGCGCGAGGGCGCGGGTGGCGGCGGTCGCCTCCTGGTACTCGGCGTAACCGCGGTCGTGCACGTCACGGGTGGCGGGGTCGGGCTCGACGAGCTCGGCGACCGGCGCGAAGCCCGCGGCGGCGGCGGCCAGGGCGCCGGCCCCGCCACCGACGCCGGCCGCGGCGATGACCGCGCAGGCCCGCAGGGTGAGGTTGTCGCCGCGGATCAGGCGCAGCGGCCGGCCCAGGACGTCGGCGGTGGTACGCAGCCACAGCGGGTTGTGGCGGATGCCGCCGGAGACCACGACCTCCTCGACGGGGACGCCGCCGGCGACGAACGACTCCAGCACCTGCCGGGTGCCGTAGGCGACGCCCTCGACGGCCGCCCGGTAGATCTGCTCGGGGGTGGTGCCGGCGGTGAGGCCGAGCACCGCGCCGCGCAGCCTGGGGTCCCGCAGCGGGGTGCGGTTGCCCATGAAGTAGTCAAGGACGAGCAGGCCGTGGCCGCCCGCCGGCACGTCGGTCGCGGCCTCGATCAGGGCGGGCAGGTCGGCGCGGGAGCGGCCGAGGAACTGCTCGCCGACCCAGGTGAGGACCGAGCCCGAGGTGACCTGGCCGCCTTCGACGAGCCAGCGGCCCCGGCTGAGCGCGTCGGGGTAGGGGCCCCAGACGGTCGGGGGGAACACCGGGTCCGTGATCTCGGTGACGAACGCCGTGGAGGTGCCGGAGACCACGGAGACCATGCCGTCGCGGGGCCCGCCGACGGCGAGGAGCGACAGGTGGGCGTCGATGCCGCCGGACGAGACGACGGCGGGCCCCGTGATGCCGAGTTCGGCGCGGGCCGCCGGACCGACCGGGGCGATCGGGTCGCCGACGGGCACCACCCGGGCCGGCAGCTTGGCGCGCAGGTCGGGCACGCCGAGTTCGGCGTACAGGTCGTCGGGAAACCCGGCGCCCAGCGGGTCGTAGTTCCACTTGCAGACGGCGTTCATCCCCGAGCCGGCCCACTCGCCGGTCAGCCGCCACACCAGGTAGTCGACGGCCTCGGTGATGTGGCCGGCGGCGCGGTACACGTCCGGTTCGTGGCCGGCCAGCCACATCGCCTTCGGCACCAGCCACTCCACGGCGTCCCCGCCGCCCGCGTACCGCAACACCGGGTGGCCGGTGGCCGCGGTGCGTTCCGACTCGGTACTGGCGCGGCTGTCCATCCACAGCAGCGCGGGACGCAGCGGACGGCCCGTGGCGTCGAGGACGGCGACCGTGGAGGCGGTGGTGGCCACGGCGACCCCGGCCACCGGGGGCGTACCGGCCTCGGCGAGTGCCGCCCGGGTGGCGGTGGTGACGGCGCGCCACCAGTCCTCGGGGTCCTGCTCGGCCCAGCCGGGGCGGGGGTAGCGGGTGGGGTAGCCGCTCTGGGCCGTACCGAGCGGGGTGCCGTCCGGCGCGTACACGCCGACCCGGGCGCCCTCGGTGCCGAGGTCGATGGCGAGGAGTGCGGTCACGGCCGCTCCTCGTTCGGGAGGAACAGGACTTTGGAGCTGAAGACGGACCGCTCGCCCAGCTGCCGCATCAGCTCGGGGAGCGCGTCGAGGCCGAGCTCGTGGGTGATCATGAACTTCCAGTCCAGGCGGCCCTCGTGCATGGCCCGGGCCGCGACCCGCCACTCGTCGCCCGGGAAGGGGGCGGAGAACGAGTTCCACGCGCCGTGCAGGGTGACCTCGCGGCGCAGGAAGTTGCTGAAGGTGGGCTTGGGCAGCACGACGGGGTCGTGCGGGATGCCGATGAACACGGCGTGCCCGTGTCGGGCGGCGAGCGAGACGGCCTGGTCGGCGGTGGCCGGAACGCCGGCGGACTCGACGACGACGTCGTAGCCGTCGCCGGCGAGTTCGGCGGCCTGCTCGGGGGTGGTGGCGGTGTGGGTGGCGCCGGCCTCCAGGGCCATGGCGGCCTTCTGCTGGCTCACGTCGACGGAGAGCACCTCGGCGGCGCCGGCGAGCCTGGCCCACTGGATGGCGAACAGGCCGATGGGGCCGGCGCCGACGACCGCGACCCGGTGGCCGGTGCGGAGCTTGGTACGCCAGATGGCGTGCAACGCGATGGCGGCCGGGTCGAGCATCGCCGCGGCCCGCGGGTCGAGGTCGGCGGGCAGCACCATCAGGTTGCCGGCGGGAACGGTGACGTACTCGGCGTAGGCGCCGGCGCGCCGGCTGCCGAAGTAGCCGTAGTCGGAGCAGAGGCTGAAGTGGCCGCGGGCGCAGGAGGAGCAGCGGCGGCACGGGATGAGCGGCGGCACGGCGACCAGGTCGCCCTCGCGGACGCCGCCGGCGGCTGCCAGGTCGGCGCCCAGCGCGACGACGTGGCCGGCGAACTCGTGGCCGCAGATCAGGGGCAGGTGGTAGGAGCCGCCGGGCCGCAGCATCCGTGCGATGTCGGAGCCGCACACCCCGCAGGCGGCGACGCGGACGAGAGCCTCGTCCGGGCCCGGCACGGGCACCGCCACCTCCTCGACGCGGATGTCCTGGGGGGCGTGCAGCACCGCAGCGCGCATGGTCTCCGGCATGATCGTGTGGTTCCTCTCCTGGTGGCGCTCGGTCAGGGGGTCGCGCGGGGTCACTCGGCGGCGCGGGCGAAGGTGGTGTCGCCGGTGAACTCGGCGGCGTTGTCCCTGTCCACCAGCGCGGTGCCGGCGTCGATGGTGGCGTCGACCTCGTCGCCCTCGCTGACGGCGACGGCGGTCCGCACGGCGCGTTCGCCCAGTGCGATCGGGTCGTTGAGCGCGGTGGCGATGTAGGAGGTGTCGCCGGCGATGGCGTCGACGGCCTCCATCAGCCCGTCGACCCCGGCCACCAGCACGTCGTCGCGGCCGTTCTCGCGCAGCACCTGGAGGGCGCCGAGCGCCATGTCGTCGTTGTGGGCGTAGACGACGTCGACGTCCGCGTTGGTCTGGATCAGGTCCTGCATGGCAGTGACCGCCTCGGACCGGATGTAGTTGCAGTAGGGGCCCTCGACGATCTCGATGTTCCCGGCGGCCTCGACGGCCTCGTGGAACCCGGCGCTGCGGTCCCTGGCCACCGCGCCGCCCGCGTCGCCGCGGATCTCGACGACCTTGCCTCCGTCGTCACCGAGCTCGGCGGCGACGCGTTCGCCGACGAGCCGGCCCATCGCCACGTTGTCCCGACCGACGTGGGAGGCGGCGCCCTCGGGGACCGGCCGGTCCAGGGTGACGACCTCGATGCCGGCGGCTCGGGCGGCGGCCAGCCCCGGCTGGGCACCCTGCGGGTCGACGGGGTTGACCAGCAGCACGTCGACACCGCGGGTGATCAGGTCCTGGATGTCGTTGTTCTGCTTGGTGACGTCCCCGCCGGCGTCGGCGAAGTACAGATCGGCCCCGGCGTCCTCGGCCGCCGCCTCGGCTCCCTCGCGCAGCTGCACGTAGAAGGGCGACTGCTGGGTCGCCTGGCTGAACCCGATGGAAACGGGCCCGTCCCCGGAGGAGCGCTCGCCGTTGTCCGAGCCGCCGGGGGTGGTGGACACCGAACAGGCCGAGATCACCAGAAGCCCTGATATGGCTATACAGACACCCAATCCACGCTTCGTACGCATATGAGCCTCCAGAAGTGGTTCTGGCGACGGACAGTAGGCGCGGAATTAACCCGCTGGCAACAGATGCGGAATTTTTTGCTCATCCGAGCAGGATCGGACAGGGTCATGACAAATCATCGGCACCGGCGGAGATCGTCCGGCCGGCGGCCTGGTCCTGGACGGTGCCGACCTGCCCCCGCCGCAGGGACGAACTCAGGACCTCCCCTTGTGGAAGGCGGTCCAAGAGCACCATCGCCACGTCTCCGCGCCACCGCCGGTCGCCCCGAAGGCGTGCCGCCGTGCGCTCGGCGTGAGGCGTGACGCGCGAGTGCTGTGGGTCCAGCTCCCGGCCGGAGGACGGCCACGCTCAGGGACTGCCGCTTGCCGGCGTCGTTGGCGTCGTTGGCGTCGGCCCGACTCGGATCGTGGCGCGGCCGCCGGCGTGGTGGCCTGGTCAGGCGGTTGTGACAGCGGTGCCGGCGTGTTCGAGTGCGGCGATCTCGCCGGTGGGCGCGGTGGCGTCGGTGACGAGGGTGTGCAGGAGGGTGGAGGGGCCGACGTGGGCGTGGGCGGTTCGGCCGAGTTTTCGCCCGTCCGTGGCGGCGATGACGCGACGTGCCGAGGCGATGCTCGCCTTCTTCACCGCGGCGTCGTCGAGGTCGTAGGCGGTGAGGCCGTCGGCCGCGTTCAGGCCGCAGCAGCCGATGACGGCGGTGTCGAAGCGCAGCGCGGCCAGGGAGGCGAGGGTGAGGGGACCGGTCAGGGCCCCTTCGGCGGCGCGGGGATGCCCTCCGGGCACGATCAGACGCAATACGCCCAGTGGGGCCCCGGAGAACGAAGAACGACCCCTGACCGCGTTTCCGCAGGTCAGATGCCGTATCGTCAGGGTAGCGGCGCCAGGGTTCGAACCTGGGTGGGCTGAGCCGGCAGATTTACAGTCTCCCCGGCACACATCTCTGACCAGGTGGTTTCTGGCTCTTAGCGCCCGCTGCCCCACAAATCCCCCACAGCGGCGATCCCGAGGGACGGCCGTGGGTAGGAACGCTGCCTCCAGCTCAACCTCCATGCTGGCGATCAGGCTGCCCTGATCGCCGCAGAGCACCACCCGGCCAACCCACTTCGAGGCCGACGCCCGAGAGGTGCCCATCTCGGCGGCGACGTGCGCGATCGGTCGGGCGCGGGCAGCGGTTCGATCAGGCGACGGCGGCCTTCGATGGACAGCGGCGCATTGCGGTGAGCCATCCGTGTCAGCTGGCGTCGGGGCGCATCGCGGCCGCGGTGTCCGTGGCGACGGTGAGCGGGTCGGTGATCGGTCGGCCGAGTAGTTGGGCGAGGTCGTGGCTGGTCGTGCTGAGGAACCCGTGGCGGACGCTGGTCGCGATCGAGGCGAGCATCGGCGGCTGGAACGGCAGTAGCGCCTCGTCGGCGAGGAGTTGGGCCCGGTACTCCCCAAGCCCGATGGTCCGGTGCGCGACTCCGAGGGATTCGGCGATGCCGGCGGCGCTGATCGGTTCGCCGACCAGATCGTAGGCGACACGCGTCATGGACCACTCGTCTCCGTCCTCAGCGACGAGCACGGTCCGCACCACGAAGCGGTCGGGCAGCCGAGTCGTCAATGGGACCACCTCGCGGTCGAAGTCGTTCGGCACTCCGACACGGAACACACCCATCGCCGCCCCACCCACCGGCTCTGTGGCTCCCACAACACGTCCTCCTCCGCCCGGGCCTTCCGCGGTCACCACGGCCCGGGCAGCGATCACCTGGATGCCGGGACACAGTGGGAGGGCCACCACCAGCACACCGTCCACCAGCTGGAACCCGGACTCGGTGTGCACCGGCATGCTCCACGGGCAGCCCACGGCCCCCACCGCCAGCGACGCGAGTGGCGCCACCGGGCGAGCTCGCCGAGACGGATGGCCTGGCATACGTAGTCCTCCCTTCGGCGGACGGTTCAGCTCACGTTGCCACTGTGGGAGGTGCCATGGGGCACAGGGTGTGAAGAGGTGGATGCCGAGGAGCCCGCACCTCCACAGCTGCCCAGGAACAGCAGTAGCGCGAACAGGATGAACAGCCCTCCGCCACCCACAACCACGGTGGCGGGAGTGTTGAGTCGGCGAGTGTGGGGACGGACGTAGGAACCGTTACTGCGGTAGTGCCCGCGAACGTGGGTGGAGTGGCCTGCCGAGGTCTGCTGCGAGACGTGGGTGTTGGTCGATTTCCTGGTGCGGCGGGTGTGGGGACGGACGTAGGAACCGTTGCGACGGTAGTGCCCACGGACGTGTGACATGAGGGACTCCTCGGGCTGGGTCACGGGCGGGTTGGGCGGCGCGGTGCTGGCACGGCGCGGAGGAGGTGCCATAGCGGGGTGGGACCGGTGGCCCACTTGGCGAGCACGTGTCGGTCGACGAGATGTAGGCGTTGTGAGCGTGCGAAGTCGCGGGCGTTGGAAGTGAAGCGTCCGTTGGTGACAAGAACGATCACGTCGCCGTGGTGGACGGGGCGGCCGGTGCCGTTGAGAACGTGCAGGTCGCGGACGCCGACCGCGGCTCCGTGCAGCCCTGCCTTTCGGTGCTTGCACTGGATGACCCAGCGGCGGCCGCAGGGGTCAGTGGCCTTCACGTCGGCGCCGTTGTCCCCGGCTCCGCCGACCTGGACGGCGTTGGCGCAGCCGTCGCGACGCATCAGGTCCCGTATCGCGTACTCGAAGTCACGGTGATGCAGCCCGTCGATCTGTCCGATGGCATATCCGGGCACGTTCTCTGGTACTGCCGAAGGACGGCCCCCACGCCCCTGCCACTGCCGGCGCACCGATAATGCCGCTGCCACAGTGGCCAGGAGCAGCAGCACGAAGATTCCGGGGTGTTCGGCCAGCCAGCGCATGACGCCGATGAACAGAGACCAGACCACCGCCAGCATGAGGAGCGAGAACCCCGCTCGTTCCCAACGACCTCCCTGCCCGCCGACCCGCTTGGGAGTCCGACGGCGCGGTGGTGTGCGGCGGCGTGCCGGCGGACGGGCGCTCACCGTTGAAGGCGCTTCGAATCGGCGGCCTCCGCCGGCCGGCTGGGTAACTGCTCCTGGCCCCGTGCAGAGTTCCCCGCGCCGAACGTGATGGATGCCGAGGAGACAGCCGCTGGGGTGGCGGAGTTGGGGATGCGTGCCTGCTGGCCGGAGTTGGAGCCGGGGCTCGGGCGCTTGAGCACTCTGGTCTCGTCCACCTGGATGTCGTGCCTGTCAGTGGGCACTGCCCCACCTTCCCTCTCGCCGTGCCGCCCCCTTCCCGAGACGACCAATCCATGAAAGCAGTAGCCACTGACAATCCGTCATCTCAAGATCACTAACTGTTCGCATGCGGTCGAGGGCTGCCCACGCACCGCCATGTCCCGGCGCCCCGAGGGGCATGGGAGCGACGGATGAGTCGGCCTGTACACCGGGTTCATCCACCGCCCCCGCCGGGCCCGTTTTCAAGCCGGGCCGTACAAGCCCTGAGCTGGGGCGACGCCCTCAGAGCGGACCGCAGCCGATCACACACACCCACCCCAATTCGCCCCCGATTCGCCCCGGCCAGCCACCGGCGGCGGACGCTCCGAAGACCGTCGGACCATGGGCTCGCAGGGGTCCTCCCTCACGAGGGCCTCGATCCATCAAGCCGAGGAGACTTGGCCCGACCTCTTGCATGCCATGCAATCCAGCCCTCAGCGGGGCAAGCCGAATCAGCCGCCTGACCTGCACGAACCATCCTCCGACATCCTCCGACATCCACAGCCGTCCACAGCCGTTCGCGCCCGTTGTCACTCAGATAGTCACTCACCCCGCGCCCTCCCTCATGTGGGCCAGCCTCGGTTCAGAGCAGAGACCGGGGCCGAGATGACATCATTCGAAGGGTGCGGTCCTCCGCGATTTCAGCAACACCCCGGGCCCAACGACACGACCGAAAGTCCGCTGCAAAACGGCTCCGCACCCAGCCGCCACTGTCCAGCCTCACCTGCGGCTTATCTCTGGGGTGTGTCGTCATCGCCCCTGCGAGGAGTGTTCCGCGCCGGCCGGACTCGCGCGCCGTGCCGCTGTGGTGGTCCCCGCGCGAGCGAGGGTGTTCCGTCGGTCAGCGCCGGCCGCCATGGCGATGTCGCGCAGGGGCGTCCGTCGCAGCGCCAGCGCCAGCGCCACGAACGCCTCGGCGAGGACTGAGGCGTGGGCGTCCTCGGCGACCCGCAGCATCTCCCCGCCTACCGGACCACGAACTCGTCACCACCTCGGCCGTCCACCCCGGCGTCGTACGGCCGTAAACCACTGGGACGGCCGTCGTCGTGCTCGGCTGGGTCTCAGTCAACGTCGAGGGCTGGCCGGCACTGGCCCTGTACCCGTCGACGCATCTACTGGACTGCCGGAACCGCCTGCACCACGAACTCGGAAGACTCCCGGCGAGACCTCCTCCGACCGACTTCGGATATCGCCGAAACCCCGTGGCCAAGCTGTCCGGTCTGTCCAGCGCACGTCTCCAAGGAATGCACCAGATGCTCGGGCTCCGGTCAGGTCGGCGCCGATCAGGTCGGCGCCGGTCAGGTGGGCTCCGGTCAGGTCGGCGCCGGTCAGGATGGCGTGAGTCAGGTCGGCGCCGGTCAAGTCGGCGCCCCTCAGATCGGCATCGACGAAGCGGGCGTTGACTAGGTGAGCACGCTCCAGGGTGACGCGGCGCAAGTGGGCCTCGGTCAGGCGAGCGCCATTCAGGGTGGCGCGGGTCAGGTCGGCGCGAACCAAGGTGGCGCGAGTCAAATCGGCTTCATTCAGGATGGCGTAGGTCAGGTCGGCGTCGAGCAAGTTGGCGTGGACCAGGCTGGCCTCAGTCAGGTTGGCGCGACGTAGGCGGGCCTCGGTGAGTTTGGCGAACATCAAGCAGGCGTGAACCAACCTGGCACCGGCGATGTCGGCGCCGGTCAGATCGGCGCCGGTCAGATCGGCGCCGGCCAGGTCGGCGTCGACCAGGTCGGCTTCAGACAGGTCGGCGCGGGCCAGGTTGACGCCGACCAGCTCTGCGCCAGCCGAGCCAGCTAGGAGAGCAACAAGTCGGCGTCGGCGTACCTCTCCGAGCCGTGCACCCTCGCCGATCACATCCTTGAGCATCTTGGCGGCGGTCCTTCTCGGCCCCTGCCGCGCCTGAGGAACTGCCCGATCGAGCAGGTCGCGCAATACCTCGTCAAGCGGCCTATTCTCCACGGTTGCTCCCGAGCCGGGCGTTGGACGGCGGGTACGCGCGCTGGCAGAAGGGGCACAGGCTTCCAGTCGGCATGCAGATCAAGGTGCTGATCAGGTCCAGCGCACCGGCTTCGGCCCGTCGTAGTACCTCGCTCGTCCCATGGTGCTGCATTTCGCGCGCTTTTGAGAGAGTAGAGACATACTGCCGCCAACAATCCTCAGCCCGGTCCCAGTGCTCCTGATGCCACCGGCAGAGTTCGTCGATAGTCCTGCGGTCACGATCGGTGGCTTCCTTGTGCACGTCATGCAACGAGCGCAGGAGGTTCACCCCCCGCCGCTCGACGACCGGTCAGCCCGGTCTCGAAGCTCGGCAAGGATGTCTGCCAGGTCCTGGTTGCGATGGGCCTCGATCTGACCGGCCACAATGTAGCCGACCAGCCCACCGATGAGGGCTGGGAGCAGAGCCCAACCGGCCACGGAGAGAGGCCAAGCGCACCAGGCCGGGTCGACCTCGGCCGGGGACGTGATGCCCACCAGCACGGTGTACGCCTTCACCCAGCCGACCAGTAGGCCGTTGAGAACGAACAGGCCGCCAACAGCCCCGAGAACTGGGGCTGCCCGAATGAGTAACCACCGCGGGAGACGAGGCAGCGCATCGCGAGACGCCCACCACAGCCGTATCCGCCCTATCACTCCAGGCGGGGGCGGGGAGGAATCGCAGATGAGACCACACAATCACCGTAGCGGCACGCGCGGTCACGAGTGGGTGGTTCCAGGAAATCTGGACAGGGGCCACGGAGGGGGCTGCGGACGCAGTGCTCACCGCCTTGTCGCGATGACGTTCTCCGGCTCATCCAGCCAGACCCGGTGCTCGCCGTCAGGTTGGACCGTGAGCCCATACCGGTCGACACTCGGCTCCCCGAGCCCGGTCCACCACGTGTACGTCTCCACGAGCTCGTCCCACAGCGCGCGTTCGCCGGCCTGGCGGACGACGACCTCGTCATCGCCGCGGCGCACCGCGGCCGTCCAGCCAGGCGTAGTGCGGCTGTAGAGCCACTGAGTGTGCCCGTCCACGTGCTCCTGCACGGCGTGGATGGCCCCGCGGATCCGCAGGCCGGCGATGAACGGGAACGGGTGCCAGGGTCCGTGCTGCGGCCACACCTCCGTGCTGAAATCCCTGAAGGGCAGGCCCTTCGGAGACGGCGCACGCTCCGCCCGCTGGGTCCGGAGCTTCATGAACCGCACCAGGCTGAGGAACCGGCCTGACGCGGTGCCGTCCGGGTGAACCGTCAGGCGCAGCAGAGCGTCGCTCTGCACGTACGGGGTGCCGTAAGGCAGGAGGATAGCGCCGCCGGGCCGCACCTGGGCCAGCCAGGCCGCCGGGATGTGTCGGACGCCGGCGGTGACGATCAGCCGGTCGAAGGGGGCGGCGTCCGGGACGCCGAGCACGCCGTCGCCAGCGACGACTCGCGGCCGTAATCCGGCCTCGGCCAGCGCCCGTTCGGCGGCGGCCGCCACCCCGGGGTCGACTTCGACGGTCACCACGTTCGCGTCGCCCAGGCGGTGGGCGAGCAGGGCCGCGCTCCACCCGGTCCCGGTGCCGACCTCGAGCACGTGCATCCCCGGCTCAACGTCCAGCAGATCGAGCATCCGCGCCACCAGGCCGGGTTCCGATGCCGAGCTCGTCGGGTCTTGCCCCGGTTCCGGGCCGCGGTGCGCGCCGTCGTCCCACTGGGTGATCACCGGGCCGTCGCCCTCCGCGATCCGCAGCCACGCCGCCGGGTCCACCGGGCGGTCGACCGCCCGGCCGGCACCGGTATCGGCGGCGAACGGCCAGACCTGATCCGGCAGGAACGCGGCGCGCGGCACAGCCCTGAACACCTCGCGCCACGCGGGCGCGGCGGAGGCAGGCACTACGCCGGGTCTCGACAGCAGCGGGTTCACTCCGTGTCCTCGTCGTCGTCCTTGGGCCGACGATGCGCTCCCCCGCCCTGTGGCGATCCGCTGTCCGGGTAGGTGTCGCTCGGCGCTTCCCACTCGGCCCCCGGCAACTTGCTGCTGCTGCCCGTCGGCTTGTCGTCGCGGTGCTGCCCCGCCATGCCTGCCTCCCCTGTGCGCAACGCGGTTGCGTGCTCGCGCACCGTACTCGGCGCGCGGAGGGGCGCGGTAGGGCGCGCTTCTCACCAGTAGGCGCCGCACGTGCCGGGTTCAACGGTGACGCCGCAGGATGACCGGGCAGTTCGAGCGCATGCTCCCGGCGGTCGTCAGCTGCCCTGATCGCCGCCCATCCGGCGGCGGGCGTGGATCTGCCAGTCCCGTACCCGGGGTTCGCGGGCCCACGGGGTAAGGGCGGTGTGGATGTCTTCAACGTATTCACGGGCCCGGTCGGAAGCGACACCGGACAGGATGTCCACCGCGCGGCGCCCGACGGCCAGCCCTTGGTCCAGCTCGCGAGCCTGGAGATGGGCAGTGGCGGTAACGGACAGTCGTAGGCCGACGGCCCGGGTGTGGCCGGCAGGCATAGCGCACTGGGCATCCCAGCCGGCCGCGATGTGCAGTTTCCCGAGGTCGCGGTAGATCTCCACGGCGTCGGACGCCATGCGGGCCGGACCGAAGTAGTCGATGTAGGTGGGTGCTTCGGTGTCCCGGGCGGCATCCAGCAACTGTTCGCAGCCGGACAGGGCCCGAGCCGCCGAACGTCCGTCGCCGGTGCGGGCGTGGGCGCGGGCCTCGATCAGCCGGGCGAAGGCGAGCACTTTGGGAGTGGAGGAGCGGCCGGCGCGTTCGACCGCCCCCTGCGCCATGTCGATCGCCTGCGACGGGTAGCCGCGTCGCATCGTCTGCAACGCCATGGTGGCCAGGACGTAGCAGCCCAACTCGGTATCTCCACCGGCCCTGGCCAGGCTCAACGCCTGGATGAAGTGCCGTTGCGCGAGGTCGTGCCGGCCACCGTCGAACGCGGCCCAGCCCGCCAGGCGGGACAACTCGGCGGCGGCGGAGTAGAGGCCGGCACCGATGTCCTCGGTGTAGCTACCGGTGAGCAGCGGGGCGGCGTGGGTGGTCAGAACGTCGATGATCTGGCTGGTGCGCCAGGTCCCCCCGCCGTAGCGGGCATCCCACTTGCGGGCCTGCTCAGCGGCGGTCCACAGCTCGACGAGACCCTGCCGCCACTGGACGAGCCGGCGCCGGCCACCGTCACCGCGGCGTTCTTCACCCACCACCTCAGGCACCTGGCCGAGTTCGGCAGCGACGCGCACCTCACCGGCGACGGCGGCGACACCCTGCTCACCCCGCCGCTTGCCAACCTCGCCGACCTCGCCCGCCGCCACCCCGCCCGCGCCGCCCGCCAAGCGACCGGCTGGGCCACGCTGCTGCGCACCAGCCCCGCCCACCTGCTCCACGACCTGGCCGCCAGCCGCACCATCACGAGGCCCGGGGCCCTGCGCCGTGCCGCGACCGAGCTCACCGGCGGCCGCCGCCCGCGGACTTCCCTCACCGGCTGGATCCCCGCCGGCCCGGCACCGGCCTGCGCCGCGAAGGAGACGGCCGAACTGGTCGCCGCCAGCCTCACCACCTCGGCCGCCGCAGACCACCAGCCCGACCCCGGCCACGCCGCCACCTGGTTGATGCTGGAACAGATCCGGGAGGTCGCACGCACCGCGGCCGCCGACGCCCAACTCGCCCACGCCGCCGCTGGCGTCCGGCTGCACAACCCGTTCCTCGACCCGGCGGTGGTGGCCGCCGTTCTGTCCGCCCCGGCCCACACCTACGCCAGCCCTCACACCTACAAGCCGCTCCTCACCGCCCTCCCGGGCCTGCTGCCTCCGATCATCGCCGGCCACACGACCAAGGGCGACTCCACGAGCGACCATATCCGCGGCCTGCGCGCCAACCTGCCGACGCTCCTCGACCTCGTCGACGGCGAGCTCGCCACCCTCGGCCTGATCGAGCCGGCCGCCCTCGAGGAGACGCTGGGCCGGGCCGCCGCCGGCATCCCCGGCCACGCCGACCAGATCGAGCCCGTCCTCGCCCACGAGCTGTGGCTACGCTCCCTCACCACGGCCCCGCCCACCACCTGGCAGCCGCGTCCCCCGAGCCGGTGTTCAAGCGGAGCCCGATGGGGCGGCGGGGCCGGATGGTAGGTTCGTGCGCCGGCATGTGATCGGCGGAATTGCGAGGGCGATCGGACGGGAGCGGCCGAGTCCGTGAGGGCGGGGTGCCTGGTGTCATCGTCCATAGGCCGTCGCTGGCCAGGGTTGACGTGGCGTGGCTGCTCGTTTCGGCGGCCGTCGGTGCGGCGACGGGCTGAGCTGCGGCGCGGCGACCTCCGGAGGCCGGATTCCCCGTCTCACATCGCCGAGGCCGCCGCTCGTCGAACGGATCCGACGTGACTGGGTGTTGACGGCTTCACAGTCGCGTTGAACGAAGTAGTGCGCCGGCGCGGGGCGTTGGCCGAACGGGGACGGGGTTATGAGGCCACTGCGGGATCAGGATCCGCGCGAGGTCGGCGGGTACCGGCTGCTGGGGACGCTGGGCACCGGGGGGATGGGGACCGTCTATCTGGCGCGCTCGCAGCGCGGCCGGCTGGTCGCCGTGAAGTTGGTGCGACCCGACCTGGCCGGCAACCAGCTGCTCCAGGAGCGGCTGGAGCGGGAGATCCGCTCGGCGATGCGGGTGGAGGGCGACTGGGTCGCGGCCGTCCGGGCCCATGACGTCGAGGCCGCCACGCCGTGGGTGGTGAGCGAGTACGTTCCCGGCCTGCCGCTCGACAGCCTGCTGACGAAGCTCGGGCACGGGCTGGCCGAGCATCATCTCTTCGCGCTGGCCAACGGGTTGGGGCAGGCGCTCCTGGCCGTGCATGCCGCGGGACTCGTGCACCGCGACCTGAAGCCGTCCAACGTGATGATCACCGTCGAGGGACCTCGGGTCATCGACTTCGGCATCGCCTACGCCGTCGAGTCGGCCGAGCGGCGGCTCACCAGAACGGGGGTGGCCGTCGGCACGCCCGCCTTCATGTCGCCCGAGCAGTTCGAGACCCCCACGGCCCTGACCCCGGCCAGCGACGTCTTCGCGCTGGGGTCCGTCCTCACCTACGCCGCCACCGGGGCCACGCCCTTCGGCCCGCTGGACAGCGACCTGTACGCGCTGATGCTGGAGATCACCCGCGGCGCCCCGCGTCTGGGCGAACTGCCGGACGAGATACGCCCGCTGATCGCCGCGTGCCTGGCGCGGGACCCGGCCGACCGGCCGAGCCCGGAAGAGATACTCACCACCACCTTCGACTACCTGAAGGCGCAGCCGCCGGGGCCCTGGCTGCCACCCTCGGCCCTGCGGGCGGTCGAGGAACACGACGCCGCGGTACGGGCGTTCGTCGCCGACGCGGAGGCGGGAACCCCGGTCTCCCCACCGCCCTCACCTCCCGCACCCGCCACTCCTTACGCGCCCACGGCGGACGGGGCTCGAACGGTCTCCGCCCTTCCCACCGCCCCGGTCGGGCTGTCGCCCGCCGGCTTCGGCCCACCCTCACCCGCGGCGTCGGCGGAGCCCTCGTCACTCGTGGCCACCCGCCGGGTGCGGCTGCTCGTGCTCGCCGTGTTCATCCTGGTGATCGCTGTCGGGGCGCTGGTCCGTGGCCTGATCACCGGGAACGGGGACGACGGACGGACCGGGGCGGGAACTCCGACGGACCCGGACGACGGGCCGACCGAGGATGCGCCCGGGGAGGCGCCGGCTGGGCCGAACACCGAGGAGTACGTGGGCGACTGGCAGGGCACCGCCTCCTGGGACTACGGCGACGAGTACGACAACTGGTCGGTGCGCGTCCACGTGGAGCCCGACCTCGACGGAGGGCCGGCGGGCACCGTCCGGCTCCTGGCCACCGACGTGCTGTGCGAGATGTCCATCATGGAATCGTCCTGGGACCCCGACGACAACGACGGGCGGGGAGCGTGGCGCTTCACGCCCGAGGTGGCCCGCATGGTTCCGGAGGACGCGCCGGAGGACTCCTGCCCGGGCGAACAGGGCCTGGCGGCCGCGGCGGACGGAACGATGTACTGGTGGATCCCGGCCACCGGCGGAGGCGTCACCCTGGAGTCGACGTGGGCGCCGCAGAACATCGACTTCCCGCCGATCAACGGCCAGTGGGAGGTGCCACAGCAGGATCTGGCCGGCCTGCTCGACGTTCCCGGTGAACCGGACGGCGATCCCTACCAGATGACCGTCACCGGCGGTGGCCTCGGCGCCGCCGTCGTCTCACTCCAGCCACCGGCCTCCTCCCCCTACTCCGGCTGTTCGTGGGAGGCGTACCTGGCCACTGTGGGCTCCATCCAGAACATCCTGCTCAGCCCGTTCGTGGAGTCCCGGTGGAGTGAGAACTGCGGCATCCGGCCCGCCCAGGTCGGCTACGCCGCGTACCCGCAGGACGACACGCTCGTCTTCGAGGCGCTCAACGTCGACCCTGGCCTTTTCTTCACCGCACGCCGCGGCGCCTGACGAGGCGCCACCCACGAGGTGCGGGCGGGCTGGTCCGTGTCGAAACACCTGGGGCTGCGAGGATGACGGATCCGTGTCCACGGCGGCGAAACGGCTCGGCGCTCGACGCCCGTGACGGCACTCTGCCGCCCGAGCCCAGTTACCCGCGATCCGGACGAAGGGGGAAAGACGCTCTCGTGGTGACAGACGCCGAGTGGACTCGGATTCGGAGGGGGCTGCGCTACGGGCAGGTTCTCGAGGGCACCGTCGTGAAGGTTCCTCGGCCCGGTGCGATCGGGATCTTCGTGGACGTCGGCCTGAGCGTCGAAGGCTTCGTCGATGTCCTGTTGCTCCCAGAGCAGAGCGATGGCTGGCCTGCGGAAGGCACCGTCGCCGATTTCGAGATCTGGTGGGCCGACAGCCGGCAGCAGATCCGACTGAAGCCGTCAGACTCTCGCTATCTGCGGAACGACTTCCTGGACTTCGTGGCACGTTGTCGTCCCCATTGGTCATCCGAGGTCGGCCAACCCGTTCGTGATCCCGGGCCTCCCCCCACAACGAACTGCGGGTCGCTTCGGCCTGACGGACCGCCCGCCAAGTCGCCGTGAGATCTGGTGAGATGGCCGACCATCATGGCGCGAGCCAGTGTCGCGACCGGAGTTGACCACAGGTTCGGTGTCGATCGACCAACGTGCTGCTGGCCTCGGCGGGCGGGAGGCCGTCCCGCCTGCTCGGCATGTCCCGCAGCAGCCCCAGGCACTCGGGAACGAAGTCGCCGCGCGGCAGGGGGCGTTGGGCCAGAGTGTCGAAGTAGGCGGCGAACCGGGCGTCGAACCTGGCCTGGTGTTCGGCCAGGCGCTCACGGATACCGACTGTGGTCGGGGCGATCACCGGGCGTGGTACCAGCGCGCGGCGCGTGATCACGCGAGGGAGTCCAGGAAGCCCAGCAGGGCCGCGTTGACCTCGGTGGGGCGTTCCTGTTGGGTCCAGTGCCCGCAGCCGGGCAGGATGATCGAGCGGCGGAGGTCGGGAACGTGGGGCGAGTGGCCGGCGACGAGTTCGGCGCCGCCGGGCAGGGCCGTGGCGAGGTCCCGGTCGCCGACCACGTAGAGCGCCGGGACGCGGACGACGTGCTCCGGCCAGGCGCGGGTGAGGGCCCAGTTGCGATCCATGTTGCGGAACCAGTTGAGGCCGCCCGTGAAGCCCTCCGGGCCGAAGTCCTCGGCGTAGACGTCCACGTCGGCGGCGGTGAGCCAGTCGGGAAGGGCCAGCGGCTCGGGCCAGATGTCCAGCAGCCCGCCACCCTCGGGGACGATCGGGCTCCAGGGGAAGGCCTCGCCCGAGGCTCCCCACAGGGCGCGGCGGATGGTCGTCCATGGGTCGCGGGTCAACTCGTTGTCGGCCAGGCCCGGGTGCTGGACGTAGGCGGTGTAGTGGCGGGGGCCGGCCGCCGCACGAAGCGCCGCGATGGGAGGTCTTGAGGGGCGTGGCCCGAGGGGGGTGCCGAGGGAGACCACGCCCCGGACGCGGTCGGGCCGCAGCAGCGCGGCGTACCAGGCGACGGAACCGCCCCAGTCGTGCCCGACCACCACGGCCCGTTCCGTGTCGAGGGCGTCGAGCAGCGCCAGCACGTCGCCGACGGTGTGCAGGATCGTGTAGTCGCCGACGTCGGCCGGCCGTTCGGTGCGGCCGTAGCCGCGTTGGTCGAGGGCGACCGCGTGGTAGCCGGCCACGGCGAGGGCGGTGAGCTGGTGGCGCCAGGAGTACCAGGACTCGGGGAACCCGTGCAGGAGGACGACCAGCGGGCCGGCGCCGGCCTCGGCGATGTGCGTGCGCAGCCCGCCCGCCTGGACGTACCGGTGGGTGATCTCGATCATGACGACCACGCTAGGAACGATCAGGACCGGGGCCCATGTCCCGGCGGCTCGTCCGCATCGCCGATCATCTCACCATGGACGTACTGGCCGACATGATGGTGGCGGACCGCATCGGCGGCGTGGTGACGGTCGCGTTCAGCGCGGCCGGCTCCTGGGGCGTCCGCAGCGCCCCGGCCCCCACCGCCGCCTTCCACGCCGTGACGCACGGCAGTTGCTGGCTGCGGCGGCCCGACGCGGAGCCCGTCCGGCTCGTCGCCGGTGACGTGGCGTTCCTGCCGCTGGGTGGCGGCCACGGGATGACCGGCGAGCGGCACGGCGTCCCGGTGCCGCAGGAGCGGCTGTTCACGGCGCGGGCCGAGGATTCGCCGCACCGGGTCGCGTTGCCGGGGGACGGCCCGGCCACCCGGCTGCTGTGCGTCGGCTACCGGTACGCGGCACACGCCGCCCACCCGGCGCGTACGCTCCTGCCGCCGCTCGTGCACATCCCCGCCGCCCGCGGGGATGTGGCGGCGCTCGACGTCCGGGCCACCCTCGGCACGCTGGGCTCGGAGGCCCGCCGCACCGCGCCGGGCGCGCGGACGATCACGGGCCGGCTGACCGACGTGCTCCTGGTGCAGGTGCTGCGGGCCTGGCTGGGTGTCGCCGAGGACGCCGACGCCGAGACGGCACGCGCGGTCGCGGCGCGCGGGGTACGCGACCCGGAGATCGCCCGGGCCCTCGCCGCCCTGCACCGGGAGCCGGCGCGGGAGTGGACGGTCGCCGGGCTCGCCGAAGCCGTCGGCCTCTCCCGCGCCACGCTCTCCCGCCGGTTCCGCCAGGCGGTGGGCGAGCCGCCGCTCGCCCACCTCACCCGTCGGCGGATCGACCTGGCCGCCCGCCGTCTGCGGGACACCGACGACCCGCTGCACGTCATCGCCCAACACGTCGGTTATTCCTCGGAGTTCACGCTCTCGCGGGCCTTCACCCGGGTTCGCGGCGTCACACCGACCGCGTACCGCTCGCACGGCCACGGCGGGTGACCGCTTCGGTCGTCGGCCGGCGTTCGGGGAGGAGCAGGGCGAGGAGGGCGGCCAGGGAGCAGACGGTCATGCCGAGGAACAGCGGCACGGCCGAGTGTTCACCGGCGATGCCCATGAGAGGGGCGACGGCGGCGCCGAGGAGGCTCTGGAGGGCGCCGAGCACGGCGGAGCCGGTGCCCGCGGCGTAGGGCACGCGCGCCAGGGCGAGCGCGGTGGCGGTGGTGAAGACCTGGCCGAGGCCGAGGAATCCGATGCCGACCAGGCTGAGGGCCCATGCCCGGTTGAGCTGCCCGGCGAGGGTGACGAGCAGGGCGAGGGCGCTGGACCCGAAGAGCAGAACGAGCCCCAGGCGCAACAGGGTTCCCGCGCTGAAGCGGCCCACCAGGCGGGCGGCCGCCGCGCTGGAGAGGGTCGCTGTGAGAGCGCCGAAGGAGAAGACGACGGACGCCTCCCCGACGCCGAAGCCGAGGACGTTCTGCAGCAGGAAGGGGGAGGCGGCGATGTAGCAGAACAGGGTGGCGCTGGCGAAGCAGAAGGCGAGGGTGTGGCCGAGGTAGCCGCGGTCGGTCAGCACGGAGGCAGCGGCTGCGGCGGTGCTGCCGAGGCCGCCGGTGTGCCGGCGGTCCGCGGTCAGGCTCTCCGGGACCACGAGCAGTGAGATCAGGAACATGAGCGCGGACGCGCCGGTCAGTACCCAGAAGACGGCGCGCCAACCCCCCGGGCCGCCGACCACCGCGCCGCCGACCAGCGGGGCCACGATGGGGGCGACACCGCCCAGGGCCATGAGCATGCCGAAGATCCGGGCCGCCGCCGCGCCGGTCGCCAGGTCGGACACCACGGCCCGGCCGACGACGAGGCCGGCGGCTCCGCCGAATCCCGCCAGGAACCGCAGCCCGACGAGGAGTTCGAGCGAGGGCGCGATCGCGCAGAGCGCGGTGACGAGGGTACAGAGGCCGGTTCCGACCAGGATCGGTCTCCGGCGCCCGTACCGGTCGGAGAGTGGCCCGAGCACCAGTTGGCCTGCCGCCAGCCCGAAGAGGAAGGCGGTGAGGGTGAGTTGGGCGCCGGCGGCGTCAGTGGACAGGTCTCGGGCCAGCGCCGGCAAGCCCGGCAGGTACATGTCCGTGGACAGCGGAGTGACGAACGACAGCAGGGCGAGGGTCGCGACGAGACCGCTCGACAGGAACCGGCTGGGGGCCTTCGACGCGGGACGATCGGCGCGCCGTATCGGGGCATGAGGGGGCAACGCCGCTCCTGAGGGGATGACGAGCAAGTTGGCTATAGTTATATAACTATAGGAGTTGGCGAGGCTAGGATGATCCCGTGAGCGAGGGCAGTGTCGTACCCGGCGACGAGGGACTGTTGCGCGAGGCCAGAACGCTGACGCCGGTGCTCTACACACTCGCCCGCGTCCTGCGGCTGCGCGGCGTCGCGGAGGCCGGCCTGTTCCAGCTGCCGCCCTCGGAGCTGGAAGTCCTGCGCTACGTCCTGGCGTCACCCGGCACCGGAACCGGCACCCTCGCCCGCGAACTCGGGCTGCACGCGAGCAATGTCAGCACCACCGTGCGGAGCCTGGTCGCCCAAGGGCTGATCCGCCGCGAACCCGACCCACACGACCGCAGGGCCGTGCGCCTCCTCCCCACCACCGACGCGATGCACGGCATGGCCCGGATCGAGGACGCCTGGGCACAGCTCTTCGCCGACGCCCTGGCCACGCTGCCGCCCCACGAGCGCGCCGCCCTCGCCGACGCCACGCCCGCCCTCCGCTCCCTCGGCCTCGCGCTGCGGAACCACCGGGACACCGACTCCGTATGAACCAGGCCTGGCGACAGTGCGTTTCGGCGCCCGAGGAGGAGCGATGAACGCCCGATTCCCGGCATCCGGAGCGCCGGCCCTCAGCGGGATCGTCCTCGCGCTCGCCGCCCTGGCCGGCTGTTCCACCGCACCGGCTGCCCCGGCCGGCCGCGGCGTACCCGCCTGGAGAACGGACGCCACGCCGGCGAGCGTCAGCGAGCAACTCGGCGTGCCGATCCCCGCCGCGGCGACCGACCGGCGTGCCGCCTACCAGGACGGCTTTCAGGACGATGCCCTGCTCCTGGCGTTCCTGCTGCCCTCCACCGAGTTGGACAGTTTTCTCCTGACGCTGGCCCCGGAGGTCGAGCTGAACCAGCGGGACGAGCCGCGTCTCCCGTCCTCCACGCCCATGGCCCCCTTCGCGCACCTCGGCCTTCCGGAGCCGGAGGCCCTGCCCGACGTGCGGGAAGGCCAGGTGTGCGCACCGTGCGAAGGCCAACTCGACTTCCTGGACGTCGCGGTGCACCCGCTCGACGACCGCACCAGCCGCGTCTATCTCAGGGGAGTCGACTGACGGCCGAAGACGTCGATGACCATGCCGCGATCGAGAATGATGTCGATGACGTCGTACAGGGTGCCGGTGCGCGGGACACACGCGAGGTCTTCACGGTAGGTGGCGGTGACCGTCATGGGGGCTCCTCTGGGAACGTGCCCGGGGGGTGGGGACCGGCCTGGGCGAGCGCTTGCCGCGGCGGTCGCGCCGCTCCGAGAGGTCTGCCATGACACGAGTCAGCGCAGGGGTGTTGACCCCCCGCCTCAGCTGACGGGCTGTCCGGGCGCCCGGCGGCCGGGTGGTCCACGTTCCGACCCGACCGAGCAGGTCCTTTCTCAGGAAGCGCGCCGGCTCCTGGCCCAGGACGCCAGGGCCGGGGCACTGTCCACGTCGTACGCCACCGTCCGGGACCTGCCCGGTGCCTCCTGTGTCGCCCCGACGGCTTCGGCGAGTGGCGCGGCAGTCCCACCCTGGTCAGCCGGTCGGCGAACGCCAGCGACCCGGAAACCGCCCGCCGCCTGTGGACCGTCTCCGAGGAACTCACCAGCGTCACCTTCCCCGAGCGACCGCGCACCACGACCGCCCGGGCCTGATTCCCGCGCGGCGACAGATATCCAGCGACCGACCGCCACCTGGCACGATGCGCGGGCGCCACATCGGCGCTCACGGTGCCGCCGCGGGGTCGGGCAGGCGTGTGCGGCGGAGGATGAGCATCGCTCCGGCGGCCGAGAGGAGCGCGGCCGCGGGGAAACTGATCCAGAGCCACGGCGTCCCCAGCGGGCTGAGGGTGAGCAGGAGCGGGACGTGGACGGCGAGGACCGACCCGACGGAGATCATGAACGAGGGGCGGGCCCGACCGCGTGCCTGGAAGTAGGTGGCGAGCAGTGCCGTGACCCCGGCGAAGGGGTAGCCGAGCGCGATGAGGCGCAGCACCTCGGCCGTCGTCGAAGCGGCGCTCGGGTCGTCGGTGAAGGTGGCGGCGAGCGGGTCGGCCGCGGCGAGCAGGACGAGACAGGCGACCACCCCGTAGAGGATGGTCGCGCGCAGCGCGAGGACCCGGGTGCGTTCGGCGCGCGGGATCAGGCCGCGGCCGGCGTTGTAGCCGATGAGCGGTTGCATGCCCTGGGCGATGCCGGTCTGCGGCATGAGGACGAAGGTGGTGACGCGGACGGAGGTGGCGTACGCGCTGAGGGCCGCCGGGTCGCCGAGGGCCGCCAGGCGGTTGTTGGCGATGAACATGATGAGGGTGTTGCCCAGGCCGGCGAGGAACGACGGTGCCCCCACGGCCACCAGTTCGCGCAGGGTGGGGCCGTGTGGCCGGAGGTCGGCGAGGGTGATGCGGTAGGGGCGGTCGCGTTGGAGGAAGAAGAACCACAGGCTCATCGCCATGGAGACGGCCTGGCCGCCGACCGTGCCCAGGGCGGCGCCGCGCACTCCCCAGCCGAGGCCGAAGATCAGCAGTGGGTCGAGCACGATCTGGCACAGGACCGGGAGTATCCACAGCAGGGTGGAGAAGCGGAGGCGCCCCTCGGCGCGCACCAGGCTGGAGAAGCCAGTGGCGGTGATGGCGCCGGCGAGCATGATCAGCGCGTAGTCGTGGGCGTGGTCGCGGACGGCGCCCCGGGCGCCGAGCAGGGTGAGGAGCGGGTCGAGCAGGAGCAGGCCGAGGACGGTGATGGCGATCGCCGTCGTCCAGTAGACGAGGAAGGTGTTGCCGGCGGCCCGCGCGGCCTGGCGCGGGTTCCCGGCACCGAGGCTGCGCGAGACCATGGACGCGCCGCCGACGCCGACCGTGGTGGAGACGGCGCCGAGGATCAGCAGCACGGGCGCCACGACGTTCACGGCCACCAGCGCGTCGGGGCCGACGCCTCGGGCGACGAACCAGGCGTTGGTCAGGGCGTAGATGCCGTAGGTGGCGACCGACATGGTGGTGTGGGCGCTGGTGCTCCACAGCAGCCGCCCGACCGGCCGGGTGCCGAGCGCCGCCGTGTGGTCGCGCCGCCCGGCGCGCTGGGCGGGGGATGCCGTGGTGGCCTCTTCGCCCACGCCCATCAGCGGGTCACGGGGCCGCGGCCGAACCGGGTCATCAGCAGGTCGAGTTGTGCGCGGCCGAAGTCGTGGGTCGCCGGGTCCTGGTGGCCGCGGTACGTGGTCTCGACGACCATGATGACGGCGAGGTAGAGGGAGTACAGCCGCCGGCGGACGCGCTGTGACGCGGACAGCTCTGCTGTCCCGTAGCCCCGCATGAAGTCGGTGGGGTCTCCGAAGGCCGGCAGGTCGATGCCGGTGAATCCGGCCTCCATGAGCGGGTCTCCGTAGAGGGCCCGTTCGTGGTCGAGGATCGCGACGATCCGGCCGTCCCTGATCATCGAGTTCTTGGTCCAGAGATCGAGTTCGACGAACCGCGGCTCGGTCACCTCGTCGAGCACACCCGCGTTCTCGGCGAGCACGGCGCGGATGTCGTCATAGCTCCAGCCGATGGCGACGTCGGCCCGCGCACCGTCCCTGAGGGTGTCCTCGATCATGTGGCTGAATGCCGCCCGCCAGGTCGCCGAGCCCGGGCCGGCCAGTGGCCCGAAGTGCGGCCCCACGATCGAGTTGAGCTCCCGGTTGAGCGCGCCCAGCTGCCGTCCGCCGGCGACGACGACCTCGTCGGGGAGGCGTCCCTCCGAGGTGGCGATGCCGAAGTTGTCCGCGTCGACGTACTCCATGAAGAAGTAGTCCGCGTCGACCAGTTCCCGGGAGAGATCGGCGTGGTCGACCCGGGGTATCGGCACCTTGGTGTGGTCGCGGACCAGGGTCATGGCGGCGAGTTCGTTGCGCATCATCTCGTGCTCGCGGGTCAGCACCGCCACGCCGGCGGGTGGCGCGATCTTCAGCACCGACTGCTGTCCGTCGCGAAGCCGGATCCGATAGGCCACGTTGAACCAGCCGTGCGTGAACTCCTCGGCGAAGTCATCGTCCTCGGGTACCTGAGCGCTCCCGTAGGCTCGCTCGATCATCGCTCGCAGGGTCTCGGTCGACTGTCGGTTCTTGGTGATGCTCTCGGTCACGGCTTTCACAGACGTTCCTTCGGGGTGCGGCTCCACGGGTCGGCCCGGCCACGACCTGGCTTCTCTCCCACGGGTGGCCGGACGCGTCACACCGTAGTGCGGGGCGGCACGCCGCAGCTATGGGAGCGTTCCCCTATCGGGCGGGCCAGGTCGGTGCGTTCCACAGCTCTCCCTCAGCAGCACGCGCACCGGCACGTGCAGGTCCTGCCGTGGCAGCCTCGGATCGGCCAGGCACGCGCGCAGGATGTCCACCGCGAGCCGCCCCAGATCCGTCATCGGCTGCTCGACCGTGGTCAGGCGGGGTGAGGAGGTCCGCCCGCCTTCGATGCCGTCGAAGCCGGTGAGCACCACGTCCCCAGGCACGTCGATCCCCTCGGCGTCGAACACGTCCAGGAAGCCCAGGGCCGTCTCGTCGTTCGCGCACACCAGTGCCCCGGGCAGCGGGACGCGACCGCTTCGGTGGTTCGCCACGAGCCGCCGGGCCAACCGGCGCCCCGTCGCCCGGGAGAAGTCACCGCGCAACGCCGGCTCCTGGGGAGCCGGTAGGCCCACCGCCTTCATGGCCACGCGGAAGCCACGGAAGCGGTCGATGTCGTCGAGGGCGTTCGCACGGCCTGCGACATACCGAACGTCGTGGATCCCGTGTGTCCGGACGAGATGCTCGACCAGCGCCTGGACTCCCCTCGCGTTCTCGACGCCGACGTGGTCGTACCCGCCGGCTGGCCGCGGCCCCGCGAGGAGAACGACGGGCAGCCGGTGCGCCACGTGCTCGAGGAGTTCGTCCGGCAGCGTCCCGGCGACCACGATCAGCCCGTCGACCCGCCCCGCCAGGTCACGCACCCGCGCCTCGGCCTGCGGCGGTCGGGCGACCACCACGGTCAACGCGTACCCCGCCAGCCACGCCGCGTACTCGGCCCCGCGGACCACCTCGCCGAAGTACAGGCTGCCCCACGAGGATCCCCCCGGTGCCGTCGCGTCGTCGGTGACCACCTCCACGCCCGAGCCGGTCCGCACCGGTACCCGCACGTCGGCCGCTGGCCCCACATCGGGCAGGCACAGTCCCAGCATCCCGGTCCTGCGGGCCACCAGCCCCCGGGCGGCCCCCGAAGGGACATAGCCAAGCTCTTCGATCGCCCTCTCGACCAACTGCCGGGTAGCGACCGCCACATACCCCGTACCGCTGACCACCCGCGAGACCGTGGACACGGACACGCCGGCACGTCTGGCCACGTCCCGCATGGTGGCGACCCTGACCAGGGAGGCGGCACCGGCGGAGGCGCCATCGGTCGACGGCCGAACCGGTCGGCTCATGACCGTGGCGATTCCCGAACGACCGAAGCCGGGGCCTCGGCCTGCGGACGGCGGGAGGGGTGGGTGGTTTCAGCGGGCTTTCGCGCCTGGAGCACGCCGGAAAGGAGCAGGACCAGGACGCCGGCGGCCGGGACGATGAGGAGGCCGACTCGCAACCCGGCGGCGTCGGCGAGCAGGCCGACCAGCGGTGGCGAGAGCAGGAACCCCAGCCGCATCAGCCAGGAGACGAGGGTCAGACCGGTCCCGGCGCGCAGCCCCGGGAGGTCGTCGGCCTGCTGCATGGCGGCGGGGACGAGGGTGGCCACGCCCAGGCCCGCGGCGGCGAACCCGGCGATGGTGCCGGGGACCGTCGGGAAGGCGAGGGCCAAGCCCATGCCGGCGGCGACGACCATGCCACCGGCTCGGGCGACGGCGCGCTGCCCGAAGCGGTCCACCAGCCGGTCGCCGATCAGCCGGCCGACGAACTGGGCTCCGACCAGGGAGATGTAGCCGGTGGCGGCCAGGGCGCCGGCGGCGTGCAGTTCGGTCGAGAGGTAGAGCGTCGCCCAGGAGCTGCCGGCGTCCTCCACGATCGTGCCGCCGATGGCGATCAGGACCAGCGCCGCGATCACGAGAACGAGCCGGGGCCGGGCGGGCACCGAGGCCTCAGCCGACCTGAGGGGGCCGGGGGCAGGGCCGGTGTCGGGGACGGAATCCGGCTCGTCGTCGCGTCCTGGCAGGCAGAAGCGCAGCGCGATGAGCGAGACCAGGGAGAACAGGGCGGCGGCGACCCCGAGGTGGACGCCGCGCGGCACATCCAGCGCGATCGCGCCTGCGGCCATCGAACCGCCGAGGACGGCGCCGATCGACCAGACGGCGTGGAAGGAGTTGAGGATGGAGCGGCCGTAGCGGCGCTGGACCCGGAGCCCGTGCGCGTTCTGCGCGACATCGGTGATCGCGTCCATCGCCCCGGTGGCGAACAGTACGGCGGCGAACACCGCGGTGGAGGGTCCGAGGGCCGCGCCCAGCACGCCCACGCCCGTCAGACAGGTGCCCACGACCGCCGTCGGGGCCGAACCGAAGCGCCGGATCACCATCGCCGCCGCCAGACCAGCCGAGATGGCCCCCGTGGGGAACGCCGCCACGGTCAGCCCGTAGACGGCGCTGTCCATGCCGAGATCGGCCTTGATCCCCGGGAACCTCGGGACCAGGTTCGCGAACAGCGCCCCGTTCGTCAGGAAGAGCACCGCCACCGCGGCTCGGGCCCGCCGGTCCTCCTGGGTGGGCTGGACATGCACATCGACTCTCACGTGTACGATCGTACGCCGTTGGGCGTACGATCGTACACGTAACATCGAGGGACCACCCCTACGAGCGCTCCAGGTGTGTTGCCTCGGGACGTTGGTGACACGCGTGCCGGGTGCCCCGGCGGCCCTGATCACCTGGGCCGCGATCATCCTGACGAATCGCCGCCTCACCCATGGTGGCCGGTTGTCGCGGTCGGTGTGATTCGCTCACGCCGGCGGCCCGACCATCGGGCCATCTCCCACAGCCGGCCAGTCGCCCCCTGCGCACCTGGACGCGCGCGACTCCGGTCAGCACAGCAGCAGTTCAGCCGACCGGTGTCGTCTGGGCCAGGGCGATGCGCCAGTCGTCGCCCTGGCGGGTCAGGACGTAGGTCATGACACCGACGGAGGGCAGCTGGGAGGATCCCTCCGCCTCGGACCGTTCGTCGTGGACGGTCTTGGTCAGACTGACGACAGCGACGTCCGGGGTGGTGAAACGGATGTCGTCGATCTCCAGCGAGGTCCGGATGTCCCTGAGCGGGGAAGAGAGGGCCTCGGCCATGGCCGAGGCGAACGCCTCACGCCCGAAGAGGCGCCGCCCAGCTATGTTGACGATCACCACGTTCGGGGTGTGCAGCGCGGGCAGCACGTCCGGGTCCAGCTGCGCCTCCTGGGACCGCGCGACCAACTCGCGGATCCGCTGCTTGTCGGCTTCGTCGACGGGGATGGTGAAGTTCGGGGTGTTCATGGGAGGCAACCTAGGACTTCAACTTTCGTTGAAGTCAACTTCTGCCGCAGCCAGGACCTCCCTCGCCATCGGCCCGCTCGGCATCGGCCAGACCCTGATCCATCGCCACCCCCAGCTTCGCGTGCCTACCGGGGAGACCAGCGGGGACCCCTGCCCGCGTCGACCCGGTGACCGGCTACCGCCGCTACGCACCGGAACAGCTGGACCAGGCCCGACTGGTCGCCTGGCTCCGGCGTCTGGGAATGCCCCTGGCCCGCATTCAGCACGTCGGCACGCTGAACGCGGCCGCGGCCGCGGCAGCCCAGGAGGTCCGCGCGTTCTGGGCCGAGGTCGAGGCCGCCACCGCCGCGCGGCGGGACCTGGCCACCTTCCTCATCGACCACCTGTCCCGGAAGGATCCCGCCATGTTCCCCACCGCCAAGCCCTTGGGCATTCGTTACGCCGCTCTGTCCGACACGGGCCTGGCCCGCGAGAGCAACCAGGACACCGCCTACGCCGGACCCCGGCTGCTCGCCGTCGCCGACGGCTGCGGCGGCCCCGACAACGTCAGCTGCGTGGTCGCCGACGTCATGGAACGTCAGCGGTAGGAGCGAGCCGCACGCACTTCGTGTTGCAGCGGATGCGCTCTCGAGAGCGCATCCGCGAAGCGGCCGGGTAGCGGGGCGCGGTCAGCCGCGTGATCGCACGCGATAAACCCGGCGACGTCGGCGATCGTCCCCGGGATAGTGGTCGCCCATGGATGAGGTCAAAGTCGTCGTCGCCCATTCCGAGCGTGCGACTCTGCGCGTCGGTGACGTGTTCCTGAAGGTGGACGCCGATCAGGCGCGCATCGACGTCGAGGTCGAGGCGATGGCCCTCGCGCCGGTCCCGACCCCGGAGGTCCTGTGGCGCAAGCCGCACGTGCTCGCGATCGCCGCACTCCAGGGGACGGTGCTCGGCCGTCTCGGTGAGCCCTCGACCGGGGCGTCGACGGCGTGGGCCGCGGCGGGCGCCGCCATCCGGAAGCTCCACGAAGCGCCGTTGCCGCCCTGGGCCGGCCGACGCCGCCGGAATCCCGACGAGTTGGCGGCGGAACTCGACCGCGAGTGCGAGTCGCTCGTGACGAACGGCGTCCTGCCCCCCGACCTGGTCACCCGCAACCGCCAGGTCGCCGAGGCCGCGCTCCGGCCGTGGACTCCGGCGTTCACGCACGGCGACCTGCAGATCGCGCACGTCTTCGTCGACGGCGACGAGGTCACCGGCATCATCGACTGGTCCGAGGCGGGCCGGGGTGACGCCCTGTCCGACCTCGCTACCCTGACGCTCGGACACGAGGAGCACCTCGACGACGTCCTCGCCGGTTACGGCACCGCCGTCGACCTCGACGTGATCCACGCGTGGTGGTCGCTGCGAAGCCTGCTGGGGATTCGCTGGCTGGTCGAGCACGGCTTCGACCCCTTCGCACCGGGTTGTGAGGTCGACGTGCTGAGATCCCGGATGTGAGGCCGTGGGGGCCGGACCGGCCACGTATGCGTTCCGACGCGTCGAGCAGGTCACCCCCTGGGGCGCATCGCCTGCCCTTGCGCTCGACAGCGGGCGGCGGAAGCAGTGCGGCAGCGCGATCGCTCCGTCCACGACCCAGCGGTACACGCCCAGGCCGGAGCCGTGCCCGGTGCCGCGCCGGGCAACCGGCCAAGGAGACACCACAAGCGGCGCCGGCCCACCACCGGCCACCCTGTTACCCCTTCCCAAAGTTGAAGTCTGAACCGGCGCGCACTCGTTACAGCGGTCTCGCCGCGGCATGTACTCCCGCGGCGGTGAGGGACCCGCGTCGCCGGAGGTGGCACCGTCGCGCCAGGGGCGCTAGGAGGGCGCCCCCGCCGGGAAAGCGGTCTGGTCGTCCGTGCGTGCCGGGTCCGGGGCAAGGTCTCGGAGGAGGTCGGGGGAGAAATTGCCGCCGGTCAGGATCGTGGCGAAGGAAGCGACACCGAGGTCGTGGCGCAGCGCGGCGGCGATGCCGACCGCGCCCGAGGGTTCCAGGATGAGGCCCAGGGTGTCCCGCACCAACCGCAGCGCCCGCCGGATGTCCTCCTCCTCGACGAGGACGACCTCGTCGACGACCTCGCGCATCCAGGCCACCGCCGCGGGCACCGGCACCCGTACGGCGATGCCGTCCGCCATGGTGCGCGCCGGCCCCGTGGTCTCGGGCACGCCGGTGCGCCAACTCGTCGCCATGGCGGGGGCGCCCGCCGCGCACACCCCGATGATCCGGGTACGAGGTGAGCGGGCCTTCGTCCAGCAACCGATGCCGCTGACGAGTGCGCCGTTGCCGACCGGGACCACGATGGCGTCGAGACCGAGCGGGCCAGTTCCACGGCGATGGTGCCGGCTCCCTCCGCGATGAGCGGCTCGTCGCCGTCCTCCACGAAGACGCACTCCTCGCGGGTGTCGGCGTACGCCCGGGCCGCGTCCTTGGCGGCGTCGAAGTCGGTGCCCGACAGCACGACTTCGGCACCCAGTTCCCGCATCCGCGCCACCTTGTTGGGGTTGGCGTCCTGGGCGGCGAACACCGTCACCGGGATACCGCGGGCCCGCCCGACATACGCCATCGCCTGGCCGAAGTTGCCGGCCGAGGCGCAGACGACATGACGCGCGACCGCCGCCCGCCGCAGGAAGAGGTCCACTCCGCGGCCCTTGAAGGACCGGAGCGGGTTCAACGTCTCCACCTTGACCACGGTGTCCCGGCCGAGTGCGCGGGAGAGCGAGGGGTCGGAGAACTGGGGGGTGTGGAGGAAGGCGGGGTCGATGAGACGGGCGGCCTCGTCGATGCCGTCAGGAGACAAACGCGTTACGGTCATGACTCATCCTAGGTCGGCACTCGGCACTCGGCGCTCGCCGTACGGGAGGCGGCGTGCGGGAGGCGGGGTTCCAGAGGCTCGCGGTGAAGGGCCCGGCTACGCCCGAGTACCAGGTCCCCGGTGCTGCCGGGCGCGGTCTACCCGGATGTGGGCGACCGGACGTCGCACCAGGGAGACCGGAGCACCCGTGGCGCGGCGTCGCGCCCGAGGAGATGGCCCGCGCCTCCCTCGTCGGTCAGCCCCTGCACCAGTCGAGCCCGATCGTGGCCTCCTTCCTGCTGCTGGTGGGCCTGGCCAGGGTCGACCTCGGGGAACACCAACGGCGAACCATCTGGCGCGCGGTCCTCGTCGGCCTGGTCATGCTCGCGGTCGGCGGCCTCACCCTCGCCTTCCCCCTCTGACGCTACGGTGCGCCGAAGTCCTCGACGAGCGGTACGCGGTCTCCGGCGCCCAGCCGGTCGAGACGTTCCAGCAGGCCCTCACCGCCGCCTGGAACGACCGTCCCGCCGGGGTGCGGGCGGCTACGCCCGGAAGCGTTCGCGATAACGCGCCGGGCTGAGGCCGAAGTGGTGGCGGAAGCGACGGCTGGCGTAGTTGGGGTCCGGCCAGCCGACCCGGCGCCCGATCGCCGCGACCGGCAGGCCGGTCTCCATCAGCAGCGCCGCCGCACGCTCCGCCCGCAGCCGCCCCAGGTAGGCCATGGGCGGCACCCCCATCCGCTGCGCGAACAGCCGGGCCAGCCGCCCCGCGGACAAGCCGGCCGCGGCGGCGAGCCGTTCGACCGTCCACGCCGCCGCCACGTCCTGCTCGAGCAGCCGCACCGCCGCCGTCACCGCCGGGTGCGGCCGTGCCGTCGCCCCACCGCCCGAGGGCAGGGCTCCACCGAGTACGCAGAGCAGCAACCCCACCCGCACCTCCCGCGGCGCGCCGCCCGCGGCCAGCAGCGTCAGACTCGCCTCCGCCAGGGCCAAGCCGGCGTCGGTCAGCCTCGGGAGCGCGGCCGCGCCGTGCAACGCCTCGGCGAACCGGGGGTCCGCCCGCAGCCAGGCGAGTTCGTGGCCGAGCACCTCCGAGCCGAGGTAGACGTTGTGAACCACCAGGTCCGCGCAGGCGTCGTAGCCATGCCAGTCGCCCGGGCGAACCAGCACCACAGAACCACGTGCCAGCGGCCGTTCGCCCGCCGCCGACACGTGCACCGCGCTGCCGCCCGTCACCACCGCGAGCTCGAGGAAGTCGTGGCTGTGCGGCGCGGCGGCCCAGGTCAAGTCGTAGCGCTCCGCGACCACATGGTGCTGGCCCGGCGGAAAGACGTCCGCTCTGCGTACCCGATGCATAGCGGGATTGTGCTATACGACGGGCGGTTTCGTGCTGTCCGGGGGACGTCCCCCGCTGCGACCGTGAAGCACATGACATCCACGGCTGATCGCCCTCGCACCACTCCCGACACACTCACCGACGAGCAGCTCGCCCGCTACCGCCGCGACGGTTTCGTCCACCTGCCGGGCGTCATCTCCCGCCAGGACGCCGCCCGGTACGCGAACGCCGCGCTCACCGCCCGTGAGCGGCTGAGCGACTTCCACCCCGGTGCCGCCTTCACCCAGCTGTTGCAGCTGTGGGGGACCGACGCCGTTCTGCGCGAGCTGACCCTCGACCCGGGGCTCGCGGGTATCGCCACCCGGCTTGCCGGGATCCCGCTGCGGCTGTGGCACGACCAGTTGCTCATCAAGGAGCCGCACAACGGCGCGTCGACGGAGTTCCACCAGGACCAGCCGTACTGGCCGCACGCCGGGTCCCGACACGCGCTGTCGGCCTGGGTGGCGCTGGTCGACGTGCCGGCGGAGCGCGGCTGTATGACGTTCATCCCCGGCAGCCAGCACCTGGAGGGGCTGCGCGCGCAGGACCTGACCGACCACGACGACCTGATGAACCTGGCCCCCGACCTGCTCTACCAGCCGCGCGTCACCGTGCCGTTGCGGGCCGGCGACTGCACGTTCCACGACTCCCGGCTGGCGCACGCCGCCACCCCCAACCACACCGGCGACCCGCGCATCGCACACGTCGTCATCTACGTCGACGCCGACACCCGCCTGGCACCGGAGCCGGCCCATCCGGTCACCGACCCGCTCGGCCTGACGCCGGGCGACCGGCTGCCGGACGAGCGCTTCCCCCCGTTCGCCACTTCACGCGGCACGATGTGAAGTCCCAAGGAAAAGCTCTGTCAGGAGTGTTAACAACACAACAGGTCCTGTTGTAGCTTTCTGCCGCCTTCCCCCAACCACGGAGAAGCGGACCTTGATGATGGACAGAAGCGGCCGGCGCGGCCCCGAGCACCGCCGGCAGGACATCGCCGACCTGGTGCTCTCTGCGG
Source organism: Streptomyces mayteni (assembly GCF_054783955.1). Lineage (NCBI taxonomy): Bacteria > Bacillati > Actinomycetota > Actinomycetes > Kitasatosporales > Streptomycetaceae > Streptomyces > Streptomyces mayteni. The sequence continues at coordinate 162,237 of NZ_BAAGPR010000001.1, forward strand.
GCTCCCTCGCCGCCGCCGACCTCGCCGGACGGTTCGGCGTCAGCCTGATGACGATCCACCGCGACCTCGACGAGTTGGAACGCCGGGGCATCGTGCGCAAGCACCGGGGCGGCGTCACCGCCCAGCCGTCCGGGGTGTTCGAGAGCAATGTCGCCTACCGGCTGAAGTCGATGGGGGCGGCGAAGGACGCCATCGCCGAGCGGGCGGTCGGACTGATCGAGCCTGGCATGGCCGTCCTGCTCGACGACTCCACCTCGGCGCTCGCGCTGGCCCGCCGGCTGGTGGGGATCACGCCGCTCACCGTCGTCACCAACTTCCTGAAGATCATCAACCTGCTCGCCGGCGAGCGCGACATCCGGCTGATCGCGCTCGGCGGCGACTACGACCCCCTGCACGACTCGTTCCTGGGGGTCTCGTGCGTGGACGCGATCGAAGTGCTGAACGTGGACCTGTGCTTCGTGTCCACCTCGGCGGTTTCCGAGGGGTTCACCTACCACCAGGAGCAGCACATCGTGTCGGTCAAGCGGGTCATGCTCAGGGCCGCGGCCCGCAACGTGCTGCTGCTCGACCACTCCAAGCTGGGCAGGGTGGCGCTGCACCGGGTGGCCCCGCTCTCGTCGTTCGACCGCGTCATCGTCGACGACGGCGCGGACCCCCGGGCGTTGCGGGACCTCGACGAGCGGAACGTCCCCTACGAGGTGGCGGCGACCTGACCATCGCGCGTCGCCGGTCGCCGGTCGCCCGGTCACGGGCAGGGCGGGCACAGCCTGACGTAAATTCAAGGAGGAATTTATGACCGCGTCATTCCGGAAGGGGCCACTCGACCGTCGCCGCTTCCTGCGGTTGTCGGGAGGCGCCGCCGCCCTGACCGCGCTGCCCGCGGCGTTGACCGCCTGCGGCGGCGGGTCTTCTGGCGGCTCCGGCTCGCTGCGGCTCGTCGGGGTCGCCGACCAGCAGGCGCCGCTCGACCTGCTCACCGCGGAGTACACCGCCTCCGAGTTCGAGACCTCGTACTCCCCGACCGACCAGGTGCAGACCTCGCTGCGCACCCAGTTGGGCGCCGGCAACGCCCCCGACGTGCACGTCCTCTACCCGGGCAACGGCAGCGCCATGAGCATGGCCCAGATCGCGCAGGCCGGACTGCTGGCCGACCTGAGCGGCCAGGCGTGGACCGGGAACATACCCGACAACTTCAAGCCGGCCTTCCAGCACGAGGGCAAGACCTATCTCTACTCGGCCGGCGCCAGCGTCATCGGCGCGATCTACAACCGGAGCGTCTTCCGGGAGGCCGGAGTCGAACCGCCGGAGACCTGGAGCGAGTTCCTCCAGGTGTGCGAGGCGATCAGGTCGGCCGGGAAGATCCCGATCGCGCTGGGCGCGCAGACCCCGTGGGTCACCCAACTGATCAGCTACGCGCTGGTGCCGTCCACCGTGTACGCCCGGAACCCGGAGTTCGACGGCCAGTTGCGGGACGGCTCGGCGAGCTTCGCCGACTCCGGCTGGGCCGACGCCTTCGAGATGTATCTGGAGCTGCGGGACCGGGGGTTCTTCAACGACAACCCCAACGGAACCACGTTCGAGCAGCAGACCGCCATGGTGGCCACCGGCGACGCCGCGATGGCCATCCAGGTCTCGGCGGTGCTGCCGGACTTCCGCGGCGCCGCCGCGAACCCGGACGACCTGTCGATGTTCCCGGTGCCCGGCTCGGACACGGCGGCCGACGTGTGGATCCCGGCCGGCGTCGTGGTCGGGCTCGGCGTCAGCACGAACAGCCGCAACCGTGAAGCCGCCCTGGCGTTCGTCGAGTTCCTCGGCGAGCAGCGGAACATCAACCGCTGGTCGGAGGAGATCGCCTGCGTGCCGTTGGTACGCGACTCCGCCTCCCGGATCGACCCGGTGCTCGAACCGTTCCTGCCGTTCATGGACAGCGACCGGGCCGTCCCCTTCATGGACCAGGCATGGCCCAACGCCGAGGTCCAGCCGACCCACTTCGCGGTGGTGCAGGAGATGCTCGGCGGGCAGACCAGCGTCGAGGACGCGCTGAACAGGCTGGACGAGACCTACCGGCAGGAGTAGCCCCGTGTCCTCGACAACACAGCCAGGGGCGTGGCCGACGACACGCCGAGGGGCCGGCCGCCGACGGCGGGGCGGCTTCCTGTCCCCGCCGTGGTGGTTCGCCGCGCCGGCCCTGCTGGTGTACGCGCTGGTGGTGCTGTATCCGAGCGTCAGCGGCATGGTCTACGCGTTCACCGACTGGAGCGGCATCGGCGACCGCTCGTTCGTCGGAGTGGACAACTTCCGGCAGTTGTTCCGGGACGACGCGGCGCGCGGCGCGCTGGGCAACACGCTGGCGCTGACCCTGGCGATCGTCGTCCTCCAGAACGGCATCGGCCTGCTGCTGGCCCTCGGCGTACACACCCGCATCAGGTCGCGGGGGCTGCTGCGGGTGATCTTCTTCGCGCCGGCCGTGGTCAGCCCGGTGATGGTCGCGGTCCTGTGGAAGTACGTCTACAACCCCGCGCCGGACGCCGGTCTCAACGGCGTTCTCGGCGCGATCGGGCTCGGCGGCCTGCGCCAGGACTGGCTGGGCGACCCGTCGCTGGCCCTGTGGTCGGTGGCCGGGATGGTCATCTGGCAGTTCGCGGGCTACTCGATGATCATCTTCCTGGCCGGCCTCTCGGGGGTGCCGGACGAACTGCACGAGGCCGCGATGATCGACGGCGCCGGGCGGTTCCAGCGCTTCCGGCACGTCACCTGGCCCCTGCTGGCACCCGCGCTCACCATCAACATCATGCTGTCGACCATCGGCGGGCTGAAGATCTTCGACCAGGTCTACGCGGCGACCAACGGAGGGCCCGGCTATGCCAGCGAGACGCTGTCCACGGTGCTGTTCAAGGAGGCGTTCGTCCTCGGCCACTACGGCTACAGCACGGCGATCGCGCTCGTCCTGGCGCTCTTCGTCGCGGCGGTGTCGCTCGTGCAGATCCACTACCTGCGCGGCAGGGAGGTGAACGCGTGAGACTCCGCTACGGGTTCCGCACGTTCCTGCTGGAGATCGTGATGATCGCCGTCGCCCTGGCGTTCCTCTTCCCGGTGTACGCGCTGATCACGCTGTCGCTGAAGGACGAGCGGCAGATCGCCGCGGAGCCGCTGTCGTTGCCGACCGAGCCGACGTTCGGCAACTTCTCCCGCGCCTGGTCGCAGGCCACGCTGGGCGAGGCGCTGCTGAACAGCACGCTCATCACGGTGCTCAGCCTGGTGGCGCTCATCGCGACCGGGTCGTTCGCGGCCTACTTCCTGGCCCGCTGCGCCTCCCGGCTGGGGTTCCGGCTGTACGTGCTGTTCCTGCTCGGCATCGTGCTGCCCTTCCAACTCGGCATGATCCCGCTGTTCAAGCTCATCGACTCGATGGGCCTGTTGGGCACCTACCAGGGGATGATCCTCTTCTACACCGGCATCCAGCTCCCGTTCACGGTCTTCCTCTACACCGGGTTCATCCGGGCGCTGCCCGGGGAGTACGCCCATGCCGCGCTGATCGACGGCGCCACCCATCTCCAGGCCTTCACCCGGGTGGTGTTCCCGCTGCTGCGGCCGATCACCGGAACCGTGCTGATCCTCAACGCCGTGTTCATCTGGAACGACTTCTTCACGCCGTTGCTGTATCTGGGCGGGTCGGCGCGGGAGACGGTCCCGGTGCGGATCTTCGCCTTCGTCGGCCAGTACGTCTCGGACTACGGGCTGGTCTTCGCCGGTCTCGTGCTGGCGTCGCTGCCGATCGTCGCCGCGTTCCTCGTGCTCCAGCGGTACGTGATCAGGGGCTTCGCCAGCGGGATGAAGGGATGAAGGGGTGAACCGGGCGTCGGGGCGCGCGTCTAGGGCGCCCCGACCGGTGTCCAGCCGTCCCCGCAGGCGCCGCCGTCGGCCGCCTCGGTCACGGTGACCTGATCGCCTGCGGGGGTGAGCAGGGGGTGGTAGAAGCGCGCTATCTCGGTGCTGGACCGCGGCACGTAGTGGAAGATCAGCGAGCGCCGGAACCGGTCGGTCGTCCGGTTCGGGCCCGACCCGTGGACCAGGCTGCCGTGGAAGAGGAGCACGTCGCCGGCGCGCATCTCGGTCTGGATCTCCGCCATGCCCGGGGGCAGTTCGACGCCCGAGTCCGTGAAGGACTCCGATCGGTCGGCCTCCTGGGGGCACACCAGCTCGTACCGGTGCGATCCGGGGGCCACCCGCAGCGCGCCGTTGGCCGCGTCGCAGTCGTCCACCGCGATCCACACGGCGAGGCAGGTCTCGGGGTGGGCCCGGAGGAACAGGTTGTCCTGGTGCAGCGCCTGGCCTCGGGCGGTGGGCGGCTTGAAGTAGAACATCGACTGGGCGCCGAGCGGCGGGCCGATCAGCTCCGCCACCCGCGCCACCAACCGGGGCTCCAGCATCCAGCGCCGGGCGAGCCGCCCCGCCTCGGTGTCGAACCTGCGGTGCGGATGGACGAAGCGCGGGTAGCGGGCCAGCACGTCGTCCTCGGGGACATGGTCGTCATGGCCCATGGACCGGTCCCGCTCGACCTGCTCCATGAAGACGTCACGGATTTCCTCGATCTCGGCCGACGAGAGGAGTGCGCGCACCTGGACCACACCGGCTCGCGCGTACTCATCGGCGATCCCGACTCCGGGTTCACGCACGATGGATGACATACGAGCGATTCTGGTCGGGCGCCCGCCCACTGGATATGGCGGAACGTGGCGCACACATGGAAGATTCTGCTGTGCACGGCGAACGACCGCGTGCGGAGTCACGCAGCCCGGTGATCGACCAGGTGCAGGGCGGGCGTCTGCGTGAGGGGCCGCAGTACGCCACCTTCCGCAGCCGGGGAACGACCGACTGGCTGCTGATCCACACCACCGCCGGATCCGGGCAGTTGACCGGGGCGGACGGAAGCGTGCGCACGGCGGTCGGCGACACGGTCCTCCTGCGGCCCGGAGTCCGCCACGACTACCGGACGGCGCCCGGGGAGGCGCTCTGGGAGATCGTCTTCTCGCACTTCCACCCCCGGCACGCGTGGCTGCCGCTGCTCGACTGGCCCCAGCCCGTCACGGGCGTCGGCCGCATCCGCACCGGCGGCGAGGTGCACCAACGCGTCACCGCCACGCTCACCCGCTCCGCCCATGCCGGGGCGGGCACACTGCGGCAGGCCACGGCGTTCGCGATGAACGCCCTGGAGGAGGCACTGCTGTGGTGCGACACGCAGAACCCCCTAGCAGCCCGCATGGACGAACGGGTGCTGCGGGTCATCGACCACGTGGACGCCCATCTGTCCGAGCCGCTGACCGTCGACCGGCTGGCGGCGCGCGTGCACCTCTCGCCCTCCCGGCTGACCCGCCTGTTCACCGAGCATCTGGGAACCAGCCCGCAGCGCTACGTCGAGCGGCAACGCATGACCCTGGCCAAGCAGCTCCTCGACCTCACCAACCGTCCGGTGGCCGCCATCGCGCACGAGCTCGGCTGGCGCGATCCGCTGTACTTCTCCCAGCGCTTCCGGCGGTTCACCGGGCAGAGCCCGACGGCCTACCGAAGGCGAGGCGAGGACCCGACCTGAGCGCAGCGGGTCCACCACCTGGTCGGTTGTCCTTCGAGTGCGTCGGGCCGCCCGGTCGGAGATGAGCGCCGACTTCGTCCCGGACGGACACGACGGCCGACGAAGCGGACGCGCGGGACGTCAACCTCGATCATCGAAAGTCACGACCTTGCGACACTACGTGACGACCGCCTAGGGTCGACTCCCGCGACTCCGCGGTCGCCGGTGGGAGGAGCCAGGCAGATGGCACGGATCGTCGTCCGAGGTGGGCTGGTCGTGACGGCGGCCGACGAGGTCGAGGCCGATGTGCTGGTGGAGGGCGAGAAGGTGGTCGCGCTCGCGGCGCGCGGCAGCGCGGAGGCCGAGGGGTGGCGCGCCGAGCGGGTCGTCGACGCGGGTGGGAGGTACGTGATCCCCGGCGGGGTCGACGCCCACACCCACATGGAGCTGCCGTTCGGCAGCACCGTGGCGTCCGACACCTTCGAGACCGGCACAGTGGCGGCGGCCTGGGGTGGGACGACCACCGTCGTGGACTTCGCCGTGCAGCGGCGGGGCCGGTCGCTGCGCGAGGGGTTGGACGCCTGGCTGGCCAAGGCCGCCGGCGCGTGCGCGGTGGACTACGGGTTCCACATGATCGTCTCGGACGTGACCGACGCTTCGCTGCGGGAGATGGACGGGCTGGTGGCCGACGGCGTCACCTCGTTCAAGCTGTTCATGGCCTATCCGGGGGTGTTCCTCAGCGACGACGGGCAACTGCTGCGGGCGATGCAACGCGCCGGCGGCAACGGCGGGTTGGTGATGGCGCACGCCGAGAACGGGGTCGCCATCGACGTGTTGGCGGCGCAGGCGCTGGCGGCCGGCCGCACGGAGCCGCGGCACCACGGGGAGGTGCGGCGGGCCCTGTTGGAGTCGGAGGCGACGCACCGGGCGATCCAACTGGCGCGGGTCGCCGGGGACGTGCCGCTGTACGTCGTCCACGTGTCGGCGCGGGAGGCGGTCGCGGAGCTGGCCAGGGCGCGCGACGCCGGGCTGCCGGTCTTCGGGGAGACGTGCCCGCAGTACCTGTTCCTGTCGGCCGACAACCTGGCCGAGCCCGGCTTCGAGGGCGCCAAGTACGTGTGCAGCACCCCGCTTCGGCCGCGCGAGCACCAGGCGGCGCTGTGGCGGGCGCTGCGCACCGACGACCTCCAGGTGGTGTCGACCGACCACTGCCCGTTCTGCTTCGCCGGGCAGAAGGAGCTGGGGCGGGGCGACTTCACGAAGATCCCCAACGGCCTGCCTGGCGTCGAGCACCGGATGGACCTGCTGCACCAGGCCGTGGTGGACGGGCACATCTCGCGGCGCCGGTGGATCGAGCTGGCCTGCGCCGCGCCGGCCCGGATGTTCGGGCTCTACGGGCGGAAGGGCACCCTCGCCCCCGGCGCCGACGCCGACCTGGTGGTCTACGACCCGGCCGCCGAGCAGACGATCTCGGCCGCCACCCACCACATGAACGTCGACTACTCGGCCTACGAGGGGCGGCGGGTCACCGGCCGGGTGGAGACGGTGCTGTCGCGGGGGCGCGTGGTGCTCGACGGGCGCAGGTACGTCGGCCGCCCCGGGCACGGCAGGTTCCTGCCGCGGGCCACCTGCCAGTACGTCAGCTGAGCCGGCGAGGCATCGGGAGAGGGAGAGAGAGGAGCGACGCGATGGAGTTCGGGCTCGTCCTGCAGACCGACCCGCCGGCCGCCGGGGTGGTGGCGCTGATGCGCCGCGCCGAGCGGGTCGGCTTCAGCCACGGCTGGACGTTCGACTCGGTGGTGCTGTGGCAGGAGCCGTTCGTGATCCACAGCCGGATCCTGGCCGCCACCGAGCGGTTGGTCGTCGGCCCGATGGTCACCAACCCCGGCACCCGCGCCTGGGAGGTGACGGCCTCGACCTTCGCCACGCTCAACGAGATGTACGGCAACCGCACGATCTGCGGGATCGGCCGCGGCGACTCGGCGCAGCGGGTGGCCGGCCGGCGTCCGCACCGCCTGGCCAGCCTGGAGCGGGCGATCGACGCCATCCGCGACCTGGCCGAAGGCCGGGAGGCCGTGGTGGACGGCGCCCCGCTCCGCCTCGCCTGGGTGCGGGACGGCCGGCTGCCCGTGTGGATGGCGGCCTACGGCCCGAAGGCGCTGGCGCTCGCCGGGCGGTCGGCGGACGGCTTCATCCTGCAACTCGCGGACGTCGACGTGACGGAGTGGATGGTGCGCGCCGTACGGGCGGCGGCGGCCGACGCCGGCCGGGATCCGGCCGGGATCACCGTGTGCGTGGCCGCGCCCGGCTATGTGACGGCGGACGACTCCCCCGCCGCGCTGGCGCACGCCAGGGAGCAGTGCCGCTGGTTCGGCGGCATGGTGGGCAACCACGTGGCGGACCTGGTGGCCCGCTACGGCACGGATCCGGCGCTGGTGCCCGCGGAGTTGACGGCCTATCTCGCGGGCCGGCCCGGCTACGACTACGCGCACCACGGCCGGGCGGGCAATCCGGGGGCGGAGTTCGTGCCGGACGAGATCGTGGACCGGTTCTGCCTGATCGGCCCGCCGGCGGCACACGTGGCGAAGCTGCGGCGACTGCGGGCGGCCGGCGTCGACCAGTTCGCGCTCTACGCCATGCACGACGCGCGGGAGTCGGTCGTGGAGGCGTACGGGGCGCACGTGATCCCGGCGTTCGCCCGCCCGTGACGTTCGAGAACCGTTCACATCCCGGTCGATTTCGCCGTTTACCGTGCGCCGCATGATCGATGGTGGAATCTCACGCCGCGCCCTGCTGGGCGGGCTGCTGGGCACGACGGCGGGGATCGCCATCGCGGGACCGGCGGCCGCCGCCCCGGCCCGGCACCGCGCGCCGCGGGTGCTCGTCGCGACCAACGAGCCCTGGGGCACCTACCACGTCAAGCCGTTGCTCGCCGAGGCGGAGCGGCGCGGCTGGCGCCTCACCCAACTCGTCCCCGACTACGCCGGGATCACCCCGGGCGACCCCGTTCCGGTGGCGACCCCGGCGGACGCGCCGCGCGCCGACCTGCTGGTGGTCACCGGCGCCGGCGACTGGCCGGCCGACTGCGCGGCCCGGTTCCGGCACCTGCCGCTGGCCGCCTCGGCGTTGGCGTACCAGCGGCCGGTCGAGGCGCCGCGGGCCCGCGAGCTGCGGACGCGGATCAGGCTGCTCACGGCCTCGTCGGCCGCCGAGGGCCGGGCGTTCGGGCAGTACCTCGGCACCCACAAGCGGGTGCGGGTGGTCGGCTCCCCGCAGACCGACGCGCTGCCGGTGCGCCGCCCCGAGCCAGGCCTGGTGCTGGTCCTGACCAGCGTCACCCACCCGGACGCCACGGGCGAGGCGGCGCCGGGCACCGAGCTGCTGCTGGCGAGCGCCGAGCGGCTGGCCGCCGCGGGCCGGCGGATCCTGGTGGGCCTGCACCCGCGCGAGGACCGCTCGCTGTGGGACCGGTACGAGATCAGCGCCGACGCCTCCGTGATCGCGTCGGCCCGCGCCGAGGCCGCGATCGGCATCCCCGGCACGGTCTTCCCGCTGGTCGCGGCGGTCGGCACCCCGCTGGTCGGCTGCACCGACCCCGAACTGACCGTCCCCGACTACCTGTTGTCGGTCTGTTCGAGCACGATCGACTCGGCGGACGACGCCGTGGCGGCGGTCGGCTCGGCCCGCCTCCCGGACCGCACCACGCTCACCGACGCGGTCGGCCCGGTCGGCGGCTCGGCCGCCCGGCTGCTCTCCGCGTGGTCCACGGTGGCCCACCCGGCGAACCGGCGGGATCCGGTCACCGTCGGGAGCTGAGCCGCCCGCGGCTCCAGCGCGCCGCGTCGCGGGTGGCCGCCGCGACGGCGGCCACGGTGGCCAGGGCGACGGCGCCGAAGCCGCCGGCCAGGATCCCCTTCGGGACCGTGGTCCAACCGAGCCGGTCGACGGCGACGGGGTCGAGCCTGCCGCGCGGGTCGAGGGAGACCTCGATCCGCTCCCCGGCGTCGGCCCGCTCCCTCGGGCCGCGTTCCAGCCATCCGAGGTCCTCCTCGGTGTGGTGGTCCACGATCCGGTAGCGCGTGCCGGTGCGATTGCGGTCGTCGTTGAGGATCGGCTGGGCCTCCGTGATGATCGCGTCCACACGTTCCCCGTAGCGCTCGTGGTACAGCTGGTGGCCGACGATGGCGGAGGTCAACCCGGCCACCACCATGGCGGCGAGGGTGACGCCGCCGAGTACCGCCCCGGCCACCCGCGCGGGGCGGGAGGGCACCACCCGGAGCCACCAGTCGTCCAGGACCTGCGCGAGGAGCCACATCGCGGTGAGGCCGACCAGCATGAACAGGGCCAGGTACAGCAGGACGGCCAGGAAGGTCCACCAGCCACCTGCCGGCAGCAGGACCAGGGCGAACGGCGCCACCACCACGGTCCAACCGGCGAGCAGGGCGACCGCGCCGAGGCAGAGCAGGCCGAAGAACAGGCAGAACCGGCCAAGCGCCCGCATCACGCGCCGCCCTGTTCGATGGCCAACCGCCGGCTGATCTCGCCGAGTTCGTCCAGGCCCTCGGTGACCGCCGCCAACTCCTCGGTGAGCGGGGCCAGATCCACCTCGACGCCGGCGCTGGCGTCGGTGGCGACCTCCAGGGAGGCGAGGACGGCGGCCCGTTCGGCGGCGGCCTCCAGGCCGAGGACGGTGGACTCCAGGGTGGCCATGAGGAGTTCGCGCACCTCCTCGAGGCGTTGGCGGGAGGCGGCACGTTCGGCCGCCGCGCGGGCCGACGCCTCCTTGGCCCGGCGCAGCGGTCCTGGTGCGAGCGCGGCGGCCTCGCGCCGCAGGCGCCCGGCGTCGGCGAGCAGTCGCCGGGCGTCGGGGCCCGTGGTGACGGCGTCGATCCGGCTGATCGTCCCGGCGCGCTGGCGCAGTTGCTCGGCCGCGTCGCCGACCACGTCCGCCGCGTCGTCGAGTGTCCTGGCCAGCGGGGACTCGTCGTCGCTTGCCCGCCGGTGCGCGGCGAGCAGTTCGGCGGCGGCCGTGGCGCGGCGCAGCCAGCCTCCGGTGTCGGCGGGCGTGGCGGGGGCGAAAGCCGGCCGCGCCTCGCGGTGGGGCGCGGGGGCCGCCGCGCCGGGTCCGGCGGCGCGGGCGTACGCGACGTAGGCCAGGACGGCGGTGCCGGCGCCCGTCGCCGCGGCGAACGGCGGCGCCGCGCCGGCCAGGGCGGTCACCGTGGTCCCGGCCGCGCCCAGCAGGGCGGCGACGACGATGCCCACCGGGTGTGCCATCTTCCGTTCCTCTCCCCCGCGTCGACGCGGCTCAGAAGTTGCTGAACACGGAGCGCATGACCTCGTCGATGGTGTCCGGTTCACGCGCGTCGTAGGCGGCGCCCCGGGAGGCGGCGGCGATCTCGTCGAGGGTGTCGAGGTCGGCGTCCTCGCCGAAGGCGATGCCGAAGACGCGGACCACGCGTTCGAGCCGCGAGGCGTCCAGGTCTCGCAGCAGGGCGTCCAGGTCGTTGTCGGCCGGGTACTCGTTCCGGCCGTCGCTGAGCACCACGATGGCGTTGATCCTGGCGGGGTCGTAGTCGGCGAGCATCGCCTGTTGCGCCGCCCTGGTCGTGGTGTAGAGGGCGGTGCCGCCCTCGGCGTGCAGGCCGTTGATGGCGTCGGTCAGCCGCTGGGTGCCGCCGTCGCCGATCCGGGTGGCTGGCAGGACCTCGCGGTAGGGGGTGTCGGGGTAGTCGGCGGTCTCGGTGGAGAACGCCCACAGCGCGACCTCGTCGTCCGGGTGGTAGAGCTCCAGCGCCGCCAGGGCCGCGTCCTGGGCGGCCCGCAGCCGACTGCGGCCGTCGCCCGCCGGCTGGTTCATGGATCCGGAGACGTCCATCACGAGGGTGACGCGGGCGTTTCTGCGCACCTCGTCCCAGGCGTCGAGGATCGCGGTGAGCACCTGGGGCGCCGGCGGGGAGATCAGGGAGAGCTCACGGCCGGTGTCGCCCTCGGCGTTGACCGACTCGGCCAACTCGGGGCTGAGGCTGCCCTCGTGGTCGCGGAAGCCGATCTCGGCGAAGCGCCGTTGTTGGTCCGGTTCGAGCAGGAAGGCCAACAGGTCGTCGGCGGCGGCGCGTTGGGCCTCGTTCGCGGAGGGCAGCGTGACGAGCGGGTGGTCGAGCATCAGGGTGCCGTCATCGGGATAGATCGCCACCAGCGGCACCTCGGGGCGCCGTCCCTCGCCGATCCGTTCCGGATCCCCGTCCGGGGCGCCCTGGTTGTAGAGGTGGATGAGCTGCTCCTGGACGAGCACGGCGCTGGTGTAGGTCATGGCCTGCCCCGAGGCATCGGCCTCGGCGAGGTTCTCCATGTAGGTGACCGCGTCGTCCGCGTAGTGCAGCACGCCGTCCTCGACGCCGGCGACGAAGTCCCTGGCGGCCGGGTCGGCGACCTGTTCCCTGGTCAGGTCGCTGGAGACGCCGGTGGCGGCGTAGAACGCGGCGACGGTGGCGGCGAGTCCCGAGGTCGAGGTGTTGGGATTGTCCTTGCCGAGGGAGAACGAGCCCCACTCGGGATGCCCGAACGCGCCCCACCCTTCCGGGTTCCGGGTGAGGGAGAGCACGTCGGCCCAGCCCAGCTCGGCGTCGGGCCAGCCGAGCGCCTCGGCCATCGGGCGGGGCATGGCGATGGTGAGGGGGCTCTGGGCGAGGCTGGGGTTCTCGTCCGGCACCTCGACCGAGCGGTCGCCGGCGGCGGCCCGCTCGGCGAGCAGGTCGAGCCAGAGGCCGGAGCTCGGCGTCCACACCTGGGGTTCCGGGGCCTCCTCGGTCGCCTGGTCCCAGCCGCGGGCCAGCGCCTCCATGGCCAGGCCCGAGGTCAGCTGGGAGACGGCCACCTCGGCGCAGGTGTCCTCGCCGGCGACCCGGAACTCGCGGCCGGCGTCGTTGTACTCCTCGGCGAGTGCGGCGAGCAGCCCGCCCTTCTCGGTGGAGGAGCTCACCTCGAGCGGTACGCAGTCGCCGCGCCCGTCGTCCCTGGTGAGCACCACGGCGCCGAGGCCGACCAGGATGGCGCAGAACCCGACCACGACGGCGCTCAGCAGCGGCCGCCGCCCGCCCCCGGCCCTTGAGTGCCCGTCCATGTCCCCGATTCCCCTCCCCCAACTGACATGTCCGCATTCAGCGTAGGGAAGACGCCGGCCGGGCGGCGAGGGTTCCCGTCGGGACATCCTCGACGGCCGGAGCGGCCCCCACTTGACTTGATACCCCCCTGGGGTATTCACTGTCCTTGTCGAGATGGCCAGGACACAGGAGGCACCGCCATGACCGCACCCACCGCGCAGACCGTTTCCCGCTACACCGTCAGCGGCATGACCTGCGGGCACTGCGTCGGCTCGGTCAGCGCCGAGGTCGGCAGCATCCCGGGGGTGACCGGCGTGGAGGTCGCGCTGGAGACCGGCCAGGTGACCGTCACCAGCGAGGGTGCGGTCGACAGCGCGGCCGTCACCGCCGCCGTGGCGGAGGCCGGCTACGAGGTCGTCGCCGGGCCCGAGGGCGAGGCCCCCGCCGCCAGCTGCTGCGGCGGCGGCTGCCACTGATCGCGACCGCAGGTGCCCGGTCGCCACGCGGCGACCGGGCACCGCCACTCCGGAACTCCAGGACGGGCAACACGATGAAGACCATCACCAGGGTCGGCGCCTTCGGGGCCGGCCTCGCGCTGACCTTCGGCGTGGCCTTCGGCATAGGCAACGCCGTGGGCCCGGTCGACACGGAACCGACGGCCGCACACGACGACGAGCACGGGGAACCGCCGGCCGACGGCGGCGACGACACGACGGCCGCGCCGGCGGCAGAGCGCCCCGGCGGGCTGCAGATCTCCGAGCGCGGCTACACCCTCGTGCCGCCCGCCGAGCCGCCGCGCGCCGGCGAGCCCACCGACCTCAGGTTCCGGATCCTCGGCCCTGACGGGGAGCCGCTGACCGAGTACGAGACCAGCCACGAGAAGGACCTGCACCTGATCGTGGTCAGCCGCGACCTCTCCGGCTTCCAGCACGTGCACCCGGAGCTCGGCGCCGACGGCGTCTGGAGCGTGCCGCTGACCTTCGAGGCCGCGGGCGACCACCGGATCTTCGCCGACTTCGCACCCGCCGGCGACCCGGACGGCGGGCTGACGCTGGGCGCCGACCTCGCCGTCACCGGCGAGTTCACCCCCCGCGAGCTGCCCGAGCCGGCGCGGACCGCGACCGTCGACGGCTACACGGTCACGTTGGAGGGCGACCTCGCCGCCGGCGCCGAGAGCGACCTCACGCTCTCCGTCAGCCGGGACGGCGAGCCGGTCACCGACCTGGATCCCTACCTCGGCGCCTACGGCCACCTGGTCGCCCTGCGCGCGGGTGACCTGGCCTATCTCCACGTCCACCCGCAGGGCACCCCGGGCGACGGCGAGACGGAACCCGGCCCGGAGATCGCGTTCGGCACCACCGCGCCGAGCGCCGGCGACTACCGGCTCTACCTGGACTTCCAGCACGAGGGCGAGGTCCACACCGCCGAGTTCACGGTGCCCGCGGGCGCGGGCGACGCCACGGCGCCCGAAACGGGCGACGGCAGCGACGACGGCGCCGCCGACCACGGCGGCCACTGAGGCGGCCGGCCGGGCCTGTCTTTTGGATCTTCGTGGATCAGGCCTTGGCTCCCCCAGGCCTGGCGGCCTGGGTGGGGGTGCCCCCTGCACGGAGTGCTTGGGGGAGTACCCCCACTCGCTTCGCTCAGGCGCCCCACGCGGCGGAGCCGCACATCGACCGCAGCGCAGCTCATACCTGTCCGTATTCGCGCGCGGCGCCTGACATGCCGCTCCGCGGCGTGGGGTAACGCAGCGAGGTGCCGTAGCTGGCGTCGCGGCCCCACGAAGATCCGGAAGACAGGCCCGACCCCTCGCTCAGCGCCGCCCCGCGGCGACGGGCGAGGGGTCGCCGTCGTTCCTCCCGCCATCCCCTTTCTCGTTGTCGTTCCACTCGCCGTCGCCCAGCACGAGCAGCGGGTCGAGGGTGACCACCACGGCCGCGAGGACCAGGAAGACCGCCGGCCCCACCAGCATGGGCAGCAGCAGCGACACCGGCGAGTCGCCCCTGTTCGACAGGTGGCCGGCGCCGTGGAGTTCGGCGCTGACGGCCGCCATGCCGGTGTAGTGCATGCCCGTGACGGCCACGCCCATGACCAGGCTGGCGGCGATGGAGTACGGCACACCCCGCACCGAGACGGCCGCCCAGAGGGCGGCGGTGGCGGCGACGACGGCGATGAGCACCGAGAGGACGACCGTGAACGCGTCGTAGCGGATCTCGCCGTTGAAGCGGATCGCCGCCATGCCGAGGTAGTGCATCGCCGCCACGCCGAGGCCCGTGAAGGTGCCGGCCACCGCCAGGACGGGGCCGCTCGCGCCGCGGTAGCCGACGACGAACACGCCGACGCCGACCACCAGGATCGCCACCACCAGGCTCCACACCGTGAGCGTGACGTCGTACCCGACGCGCGCCCCCTGGATCCCGAAGCCGACCATGGCGATGAAGTGCATCGACCAGATCCCGCAGCCCATGGCCGCCGCCCCCATGGCCAACCAGCCCGGCTTCCACCCCTCGTCGTGGTGGACGGACCTGGCCACGCACCGCAGGCCCAACGCGCCGCCGAGGCAGGCCATGAAAAAGGCGACCACCGGAGTGATCGCGCCGTAACCGAAGTCGCTGACGTCGCCGTGCATCTGTCCCCTGCCCTCGCCCCCACGCACTCGGGGGCCCACCGCCCCCTGGGTGGAGACTAGACCGCCAGAACATCACGTACAGCCCACTAGCCTCACAAATCCATCACAACACCATCGCGCGCCGACGAGCGGGCGGTTGCGGGAATATGTAGACCGGTCTAGTCTCGCGGCCATGGGACGGAAGGGCGCCGACACGCGCAACCGACTGCTGGACACGGCACGGGAGTTGGTCGAGGCCAAGGGGTACTCGGGGACCGGACTCAACGAGGTCATCGCGGTCAGCGGCGCGCCGCGCGGCTCGCTCTACTTCCACTTCCCCGGCGGCAAGGACCACCTGGTAGGCGAGTCCGTCCGCCGGGCCGGCCAGGCGATCGGCGCCGACCTGGCGGAGCTGGCCGAAGCCGCCCCGTCGGCGGCGGAGTTCGCGGTGAGCGTGCTGCACCACCTGGGCGACCGGCTCGAACGCTCCGGGTGGCGCAGCGGCTGCCCGGTGGCGACCGTGGCGCTGGAGACGGCCGCCACCAACGACCCGCTACAGGAGGCGTGTTCCGAGGTCTACACGTCGTGGGAGGCGGCCCTCGGCGCGATGCTCGGCGGCCGCCGGGACGCCGACGACCTCGCCGTCACGATCCTCGCGCTCGTCGAGGGCGCGCTCCTGCTGGCCAGGGCGCACCGCAGCCGGGAGCCGCTGAACCGGGTCGCCCGGCAGATCACCGTCCTGCTGGGCTGACGCCGGCCCGCCGCGGCCCGACCACGGCGGGCCCCTTCTTCGTCCGAAAAATATGTAGACCGTTCTATTAAATTTAGGAGGCTCCCTTGGACGCCATCGTCTTCGGCGCGACCGGTTTCATCGGCCGTTCCCTCGTCGCGGAGCTGCTCCGCCGGGGGCAACGGGTGGCGGCGGCCGTGCGGAACGACACCCTCACCCCGTGGCTGACCGACCAGGGCGTCGGCACCGACCGGTTGGACGTCGTCACCGCCGACATCACCGGCCCGCTCGCGGGCCTGCCAGAGGCGCGCGTCGTCTACAACGCCGCCGCGCGGTACGCCTTCGGGCTCGGCCCGGCGGAGGCGCGGGCGGCCAACGTGACCGGCGCGCTCAACGTCCTCGCCTGGGCCGCCACCCTGCCAGAGCCGCGGCGTCTCGTACACCTCGGCGGATACCGGGTCGGCGCGACCGACGACGCCCCGGCCGCCCCCGACCACGCCAGGCTGGGAGCGTACGAGGCGTCGAAGCGGGAGGCCGACGTGGCGGTTCGCGCCAGGGCCCGCGAGCTGGGGGTTCCGCTGAACATCGTCAACCCCAGCACGGTGATCGGCCCCGGCCAGTACGTCGGCCTTGCCACCCTCGTCGAGCGGTTGTGGCACGGGCGGCTGCCCGCGCTGCCCGGCGGTCCCGACACCTTTCTCCCCGTCGTCACGGTCGACCACCTGGCGCGCTTCCTGGCGGAGCTCCCCCGCGCGCCCGCCGGCGAGCACCACTGGGTGCTGGACGACGCCACTCCCCCGCTCCCCGAGCTGATCCGCACGATCGCCGACCACGTCGGCGTGCGGGCACCGCGCCGAACCGTCCCGGTGGGCCTGCTGCGACGCCTGCCGCGCGCGCTGACCGGGGCCCACCCCGAGACGCTGCCCTTCCTCTCCACCGACCGCTATCCGACGGCCTCGGCCGACGCCGTCGCCGCGGGCGTCGGCGTCGGTCTCCGGCAGCCTCCGGTCGTGGACGCGCTGCGCGCCTGGGCCGACGACCTGGTGGCCGCCCGCTTCGGCGCCGGCTCGCCCTGGTCGGCCCCGAACGGCTTCCACGCCGTGGCCGGCAGCCGCACCTGGCTGACGGGCGACCGGCACCGCCCCGAGCACGTGCTGCTGCACGGCCTGCCGATGAACGCCGACCTCTGGGCGCCGCTGGCCGCGCGCCTCACGGGACCGGTCCTCGCCCCCGACCTGCCGGGGTTCGGGCGCTCCTCCCCCACCGGCCGGCCGACGCACGCGTGGCTGGCCGAGCTGCTGGGCGAGGTGCGGACCCGGCCCAGGCTGGTCGCGCACTCGCTGGCCTGCGGCCCGGCGCTGCGCCTCGCCGTCGAGCAGCCGGGGCTGGTCGGTGAACTCGTGCTGGTGGCACCGGCGTTCCTCCAGGCCCCGAGCCCGCGGCCGCTGCGCTCGTGGCCGGCCGCGGTGCCACTGCGCCGGATCTCGGCCGGTCGGCTGGCCGGCGCGCTCGGCCTGCCGGCCGGCCCCGCGGTGGCGAGCGCCGCGGCCGACCTGCGCCGCCCGGGCGTGGCCCGCCGGGTGGTCGCGGCGCTGCGCGCCGCGCACGGCCGGCGCGCGGAGTTCCGGGCCCTGCTCGACCGGGTCACCGTCCCGGTCCGGATCGTGGTGGGGACGGCCGACCCGCTCGTCGTCCCCGTTCGGCACGAGGTGCTCGAGGTCGCCGGGGCCGGGCACTACCCGCAGCTCACCCACCCGGCCGAGGCGGCCGGGCTCGTGGCCGGCGCGCCCGCGGAATCGCGCCAGCGGGGCCGGGCCGCGTCCTGACCGTCAACGGGGCGGTGGGGCCAGGGCGTCGAGCAGCGGTGGCAGCGCGTCGCCGATCGGTTCGCGGACCACCTCGGCGGCGAGGTCGTCGTAGGGGGTCGGCTCGGCGTTGACGATGATCAGGCGGGCGCCGTGCTCGGCCGCCAGGCCGGCGAGCGAGGCGGCGGGCCGCACCTGGAGGCTGCTGCCCACCGCGACGAAGACGTCGCTCGCACGGGCGACGGCCATCGCCTGGGCCAGCACCTCGGGATCGAGGCTCTGGCCGAACATCACGGTCGCGGTCTTGAGGATCCCGCCGCACTCCCGGCACGCCGGATCGGGCTCCCCGGCCGCCACCCTCGCCAGGGCCTCCTCGGTGGTGGAGCGGGCGTCGCACCGGGTGCAGAGCACCGACCGCGCCGAGCCGTGGAGTTCGAGCACCTTGCGGTCCGGCAGCCCGGCCGCCTGGTGCAGGCCGTCGACGTTCTGGGTGAGCACCCTGACCGGCGCCCCCGACCTTTCGAGGCGCACCACCGCCTCGTGGGCCCGGTTGGGCCGGGCGGTGAGGGCGGAGCTGTCCCGCCGCATCAGCCACGAACGCCGGCGGATCTCCGGGTCGTTCATGTAGAAGTCGTAGGTCACCAGCTTCTCGGCGTCGGGGTCGCGTCGCCACAGGCCGGCGGGGCCGCGGTAGTCCGGGATCCCGGAGTCGGTGGAGATCCCGGCGCCGCTCAGGATCGCGATCAGGGGGCGCTTGACGCCCTCGTCACTGCTCATGCGAAAAGCGTATGCTCCGCCGCATGTTCACCACGCGCCCCACGTTGCAGGGCACCTTCGGGATGGTCTCCAGCACCCACTGGCTCGCCTCGCAGTCGGCGATGGCGGTGCTGGAGAACGGCGGCAACGCCTTCGACGCGGCGGTGACGGCGGGCTTCGTGCTGCACGTGGTGGAGCCGCACCTCAACGGCCCGGCGGGGGACGTGCCGATCATCCTGGCGCCGGCCGGCGGCGAGGTGCGGGTGCTGTGCGGGCAGGGCCCGGCGCCGGCCGGGGCGACCATCGGCCACTACACCGGGCTCGGCCTCGAACTCGTACCGGGCACGGGGCCGTTGGCCGCCGTGGTGCCTGGCGCGTTCGACGCCTGGCTGACGCTGCTGCGCGACCACGGCACGTTCGAGCTCTCCGAGGTGCTGGCGTACGCCATCGGCTACGCGGAGCGCGGTCACCCGGCGGTGGAGCGGATCGGGGCCACCGTGGAGAGCGTGCGGGAGCTCTTCGAGACCGAGTGGACGTCCTCGGCCGAGGTCTATCTGCCCGGGGGGCGCTCGCCGGCCCCCGGCGCGCTGTTGCGCAATCCGGCGCTCGCGGCCACCTGGCGCCGGGTGTTGAAGGAGGCGGGCGCGGCGACCGGCGACCGGGAGGCCAGGATCGACGCGGCCCGGCGGGTCTGGCGCGAGGGCTTCATCGGCGAGGCGATCGCCGAGCACGCGGCCACCCCGGCCATGGACTCCTCCGGCGAGCGGCACGCCGGCGTGCTCACCGGCGACGACCTGGCGGGCTGGTCGGCCGGTTACGAGGAGCCGGTGCGCCACGAGTGGCGCGGCTGGACGGTCTGCAAGGCCGGGCCGTGGAGCCAGGGACCGGTGCTGCCGCAGCAACTCGCCCTGCTGGACGACGGGATCGACGCCGACTCCTACGGGACGCCCGAGTATCTGCACACCCTGATCGAGGGCAGCAAGCTCGCCATGGCGGACCGGGAGGCGTGGTACGGCGACGCCGCCCCGGTGCCGCTGGCCGAGCTGCTTTCGCCCGAGTACAACGCGGAGCGCCGGGCGTTGATCGGCGCGACCGCCTCCCACGAGCTGCGGCCAGGCAGCCCTGGCGGACGCGCGCCCCGGATCAGCGCCCGCGCCGGGCGGGAAGCGGGCGAGCGGCCGGCGGCGCCCGGCCTCGTCTCCGGGATCGGCGAGCCGACGGTGGCGCGGACCGGGGAGACCAGGGGCGACACCTGCCACCTGGACGTCGTGGACCGCTGGGGCAACATGGTCAGCGCGACGCCGAGCGGCGGCTGGCTCCAGTCGAGCCCGGTGGTCCCCGGGCTCGGTTTCCCGCTCGGCACCCGGCTGCAGATGACCTGGCTGGAGGAGGGGCTGCCGTCCTCGCTCACCCCGGGGCGGCGGCCGCGCACCACGCTCAGCCCTTCGATGGCGCTGCGCGACGGGGAGCCGGTGCTGGCCTTCGGCACCCCGGGCGGCGACCAACAGGACCAGTGGCAGCTGCACTTCTTCCTGGCGGCCGCGCTGCGCCCCGGGGTGCGCGGCGGTCTCGACCTGCAGGGCGCGATCGACGCCCCCGGCTGGCACCAGGACAGCTTCCCCAGCTCCTTCTACCCGCGCGGCACCCAGCCGGGGAGCGTGACCGTGGAGCCCGGGTTCGACGCGGCGACCGTCGAGGAACTGCGCCGCCGCGGGCACCGGGTGACGGTGGCCGAGCCGTGGTCGGTCGGGCGGCTCTGCGCGGTGGCCAGGGACCCGGAGACCGTGGTGCTGGCGGCGGCGGCCAACCCGAGGGGCATGCAGGGGTACGCCGTCGGGCGGTGATCCCGGAGGTCTGCCGCTGGTTCGAAGCCGAATCGACGGCGGGTAAAGGCCGAAAAGAGAAGGTTGAAAACTCCCCGTAGCCGTATGGAAACAGAAGTCGTAACATGGCTTGGCTTCAGTTACCGGCATGGCAGGTGTCCCCATGGCTCAGCGGGAACTGACCGCTCGGCTTGCCGAGTTCACGGCGGCACTGCGGACGGTCACGGACGCTCTCGATCCGGAGTCCGGTTGGTATGCCGCGTTCGCGCGGCGCAGCGGGCCCGAGTTGACGGAGTGGTTGGCGGGGCGCGAGCTGCCGCCGTGGGACGCGGTGGCGGACCTGCTCCAGGATCTCGCCACCCGCCACGGCGCGGAGGCGGCGGAGAGCGCGGCCCGCCGGCTGCGCGGCTCCTACGAGGCGGCGGCGCGCGCGCAGGACTCGCTGTCCGGTGCCCGCGAGTCGTTGACGGGGCGGCTGGCGGAGCTGGATCGGTCGGAGCGTCATCTCAGGTCGAGCCAGCGGAAGTTGGTCGTCTCGGAGGACGACGCCCGGCGGGCCGGGCAGGTCCAGGAGGCGGACCGGATCGGCGCACTGCGGATGTGGGCGCAGGACGACGAGGAACGGGTGGTGGCGCGGCGGTCCGAGCTGCGGGCCAGGCTCGCGGCGCTGATGGACCGGGCGGCCGCCGCGGCCCCTCCGCCGGCCCCCGCCCCTTCGCCGGTCTCGGATGGGCAGGCGCGGCACGCGGAGCGCAGGGCGGATCGCAAGCCGGCGCGCAGGGCGCGGAGCGCGCGGTTCGCCGGCGTGGAGGAGCAGGCCCTGGCGCCCCCGCGGCCGCAGACGCCGCCGTCGGCCGGGCCGGCGGCCCAGCCGGGGGGCGCCCCTGGCCCCGCGCCGGCCGCCGCACCGCTGCCCAGCGGCTCGCGCTTCGCCGGCGCCATGCGCGAGAGCAGGCGCGAGGCCCGTCAGGAGGCCAGGCAGGAGACCGAGCAGGAGCGCCGGGAGCGGATGACCGCAGAGGAGCACCGGGCCGCGCTCGACGCCGTCGAGCGGGTGCGGAAGCTGCGGGCCGACGGGCAGAGCGGCGCCGCGCACGTGCTGCTCTCCGAGGCGGCCGGCGGGCCGGCGACCCGGCTGCCGTTACTGGTGGCGGAGCTGGAGCGGACCGGGATGTCGTCCGACGTGGCGACGCTGCTGTGGGAGGCGGCCTCGCTGCCGCCCGGGCCGCTCGCGGCCGTGGCCGACGCGCTGGCTGGCGCGGGCCGGCAGCGCGACTGCGACCAGCTGTTGCGGCAGGGCGCGGCCCGACCGGCGCCGGAGCCCGGCGGCATCGCGGCCGAGCTGTGGCGGGCCGGCAGGGGCGCGGAGGCGGTGACGCTGCTGACCGCGCTGGTGCGGGCCAGGACCGCGGAGGAGGCGGCGCGGGCGGCCACCCACGACCCGCGCGTGGTGGCGCCGCTGCTGCTGGACGCCGCCCGCCAGGTCTCCCCCAGCCACCACTACGCGGTCACCAGCGAGCTGCGCCGCGCGGGCGTCGCCTGACCCCCGGCGCGCGGGCGTCGCCTGCGCGCCGGCGCCCGGCCGCCCGGCGTTCCCGCCAGCGTGTTTAGCTGGGGACATGATGGACGAGCAGCTGGTGGCGAGGGTGGAGAAGGCCGTTCGGGCGGCCGCCGACGACGAGGTCATGCCGCGGTGGCGGCGGCTCGCCGAGCACGAGGTGTCGGTGAAGACCGGGCCGCACGACCTGGTGACCGTCGCCGACCGGGCCGCCGAGCGCCGCCTCACCGAGGAGCTGGCCCGGCTGCTGCCCGGCTCCGTGGTGGTGGGCGAGGAGGCGGTGCACGAGGACCCCTCGATCTACGCGGCGCTGCGCGGCGACGTCCCGGTCTGGATCGTCGACCCGATCGACGGCACCCGGCAGTTCGTGCGCGGCGAGCCCGGCTTCTGCACGCTGGTGGCCCTGATGCACCGCGGCGAGCCGGTGGCCTCCTGGACCTACGCGCCGGCGCGCGAGCAGCTGGCGCACGCCCGCCGGGGCGCCGGCGCCACGCTCAACGGTCAGCGGCTGCGCTCCGGGGCGCCCGCCCCCGGCAAGGTCCTCGAGGTGGCGGCCTCGCACCCGGACTACACCACGGACGACCAGAAGCGCGCCCTGTCGGGACTCTGGTCCGACGGGGTGGCGCCGCGCGCCTGCGGCTCCGCTGGCCTGGAGTACCTGGCGATCGCCCGCGGCCTGCTGGACGCGGTGGCCTTCTCCTGGGAGGCCGCCTGGGACCACGCCGCCGGGCTGCTGCTGGTCACCGAGGCGGGCGGCACCCATCGCACGCTGGCCGGCGAGCCGTTCGCCGTCGCCGGCGGCAACGCGCTGCCCTTCACCGCCGCCCGCGACGAGGCCACGGCCCGCCGGGTCCTCGCGCTGCTCACCGGGCAGGAGTCGAACACGGCGGCCTGAGGCGCGCCCGGCCCCCAGCCCCCAGCGCCCGGCGCCCGGCCCGAGGAACGGGTTCGCACCGGGCGCCCCCGGGCCTGTTGAATCGGTCCGTGACCATCGAGGACACCGGCACGCCGGCACCCGGGACGACGCACCTCCGGCGGTTCCAGGAGGGCGACTCCGTCGAGGAGTTGACGCGCCTGCTGCACCGGGCGTACGCGGACCACGCCGCGGCCGGCCGGGTCTTCTTCGCCTCCTACCAGTCCCCCGACGACACCCGCCACCGGCTGGGCAAGGGCGAGTGCTGGGTGGCGCGGGACGCGGACGACCGACTGGTCGGGACGGTCACCGTCGCCGCGCCCTTCGCCGCGCCCGACGGCTATCCGCTCGCCGGGGCGGCGGGCTCGTTCTGGCAGTTGGCGGTGGATCCGGCGTGGCGGGGCGCCGGGCTCGGCCGGCGGCTGCTGACGCTGGCGGAGACCAGGATCGCCGCCCTCGGCCTCGCGCGGGTGGTGATCGACACCTCGGTCGAGGCCGAGGAGTTGGTGGCCTGGTACCGAAGGCGCGACTACGCGCCGGCCGGCAGCTGGCGGTGGACGGTCACCAACTACGACAGCGTCGTGCTGGCCAAACGGCTGCCGACCGGTCCGGCCGACGCCCCGGCCGGGCGCTGAGGCCGCGCCGCCGCGCCACCGCACCGCCGCGCCGCCGCGCCGAACTCGATGGCCGGCGAAGGCGCGGCGTGACCGGCCGCGTATCCTCGGTCCCCCGGACGCCGGCCCGGCCAGGCGGCCGGCCCATCGGGCAAGTGTGCAGGCTCAACGGTGAGGGGAGCCGTAGTGGCGTCGTTGCGTGACGTGGTCGTGGTGGGGGCCGGGCCCAACGGGTTGACCGCGGCGGTGGAGTTGGCCCGTCGTGGCATGTCGGTCGCGGTCTTCGAGGCGAAGGGGACGGTGGGCGGCGGGGCGCGCACCGAGGAGTTGACCCTTCCCGGTTTCCGGCACGACCCGTGCTCCGCCGCACACCCGATGGGCGTCGGCTCGCCGGCGTTCTCGGCCATGCCGCTCGCCAGGTACGGCCTCGAATGGCTGCACGCGGAGCTGGCGCTCGCCCACCCGTTCCCCGACGGCACGGCAGCGGTGCTGGCACGATCCGTCGGCGAGACCGCGGCCTCGTTCGGGGAGCGGGACGCGGGAACCTACCGGCGCCTGATCGCGCCCTACCTCGGCCGCTGGGACTCGCTGGTCGGCGACTTCCTCAAGGTGCCGTGGGACGGGCTGCCGCGCGATCCGCTGACGCTGGGGCGGTTCGGCCTCACCGGGCTCCAGCCGATCTCCTGGGTGACCAAGCGGTTCAGGGACGACCGGGCGCGGGCGCTGCTCACCGGCCTGGCCGCGCACGTGATCTCCCCGACCACCACCCCGGCCACCGCGGCCATCGCGCTGGTCTTCGCGCTGGCGGCGCACGAGCGCGGCTGGCCGGTGGCCAAGGGCGGCTCGCAGTCCATCTCGGACGCGCTCGCCGCCTACCTGCGCGACCTCGGCGGCGAGATCCACACCGACGTGGAGGTGCGGCGGCTCGACGAGCTGCCGCCGGCCCGTGCCTACGTGTTCGACACCTCGCCCTCGGCGCTGGCCAGGATCGCCGGCCTGGGGCGGGCGTTCCAGGGCTTCAGGTACGGCGCGGCCGCGTTCAAGATCGACTACGCGCTCGACGGCCCCATGCCGTGGACGGCGTCCGAGGCGTGGCGGGCCGGCACGGTGCACATCGGCCCGTCGAGCCGCGAGATCGCCACCGCGCTGCGGTCGGCCTCGGTACGCGACCAGGCACCGGATCGACCGTTCCTGATCACCTCGCAGCCGACGCTGATCGATCCGAGCCGGGCGCCGGAGGGCAAGCACGTGCTGTGGGCCTACGGCCACGTGCCGGCCGGCTGGGACGGCGACCTGACCGAGGCGATCGAGCGGCAACTCGACCGGTTCGCGCCGGGGTTCCGCGATCTGGTACTGGCCCGGGCGGTGGCCGGGCCGAGGGAGTTGGCGCGGCGGAACGCCAACTACGTCGGCGGCGACATCAACTGCGGCGCGTTCCGCGGCCTCCAGACGATGTTCAGGCCCCGCCCGGCCTGGTCCCCCTACACCACCCCGCACCCGGCGGTCTTCCTCTGCTCCCAGGCCACCTGGCCGGGCCCCGGCGTGCACGGCATGTCGGGCCACAACGCGGCCAGGGCGGTGTGGCGTCACCTCGGCATGAACACCCCGGTCTGAGGCGGAAAGAGCGCGTTGAGCGTGGCATATGCGGAGGCAGGGTGGCGTTCCTCGCACCCGATGACCATGGATCAGGGCGGCGTGGCCGGATAGGGTCGGCCCCACTTGGGCTGTTCCTTCGCAACGCAATCGCAACGACCACAGGGGCCGGAGATGACGGACACGGGGACCGGGCGCGTGCTGATCGCCGCTGACAAGTTCAAGGGGTCGCTGACGGCGGCCGAGGTGGCCGAGCACGTGGCGGCGGGTATCCGCGAGGCGCGGCCGGGGGTGGTGGTCGAGGCGCTGCCGGTGGCCGACGGCGGCGACGGCACGGTCGACGCGGCGGTGGCCGGCGGTTTCACGCCACACGAGGTGACGGTGACGGGGCCGCTCGGGCTGCCGGTCACCGCGTCGTTCGCGCTGCGGGACGGCACCGCCGTCATCGAGATGGCGCAGGCGTCCGGGCTGCGGCTGTTGCCGCCGTTCACCTTCGCACCGCTCACCGCCACCACGTACGGCACCGGCGAGCTGATCGCCGCCGCGCTCGACGCGGGCGCCCGCACCATCGTGCTCGGCGTGGGCGGCTCGGCGACCACCGACGGCGGCTCAGGCATGCTGGCCGCGCTCGGCGCCCGGCTGCTCGACGTCGACGGCGACCCGCTGCCGGGCGGCGGCGGGCCGCTGCGGGAGCTGACCTCCGCCGATCTGACCCGGCTCGACCCGCGGCTCAAGGACACGGAGTTCGTGCTGGCCAGCGACGTCGACAACCCGCTGACCGGCCCGCAGGGCGCCGCCGCGGTCTACGGCCCGCAGAAGGGCGCCGACCCGATGGACGTGGAGGCGCTGGACGCGGCGCTCGGCCACTTCGTGCGGGTGCTCGGCGAGACGGAGGGCGCGCGGGCCGCCGAGTGCGCGGCCGCGCCCGGCGCCGGCGCGGCGGGTGGCGTCGGCGGCGGCGCGCTGATCGGCCTCGGCGCCGCGTTCCGGCCCGGCATCGAGGTGCTGCTCGACGAGCTGGGCTTCGAGAAGGCGCTGGCGCAGGCCGAGTTGGTGATCACCGGCGAGGGCTCGCTCGACGAGCAGACGCTGCGCGGCAAGGCGCCGGCCGGCGTCGCGGCGGCCGCCAGGGCCGCCGGCCGGCGGGTGGTGGCGGTCTGCGGCCGACTGGCCATCGACGAGGCGTCGCTGCGCGCCGCCGGCATCGACGCCGCCTACCCCCTGACCGACCTGGAGCCCGACCCGTACCGCTGCATGGCGGAGGCCGGGCCGCTCCTGGAGCGGGTCGCGCGGCGCCTCGCGGAGGAACGGCTCGGCCCAGCGGCGTAGCCGGTGCGATGCGCGGCGCGTTCTGCGGCGAAGCCGCCACCGGGACAGTGCCCCCGCCGAGGGCCCCGGCCCTTCCCGCGCCGCGCGCGGGTGTGAGCGGTGCGGGCGGCTGCCGGCGCCGGGGCCTACTCCACGGCCTTGGCCATGCGGTCCACGGCCTCGGTGAGGATCTCGGGGGAGGTGGCCAGGTTGAGGCGGGCGTGGCCCGTGCCGACGGTGCCGAAGGGGAGGCCGGGGGTGAGGGCCACCCGGCCGCGGGCCAGGAAGGCGGCGGCCGGGTCGTCGCCGAGGCCGAGGGCCCGGCAGTCGAGCCAGGCCAGGTAGGTGGCCCGCGACGGCCGGTAGCGAACCGCCGGCAGCCGGTCGGCCAGCAGCCTGGCGAGCAGCCGGCGGTTCTCGTCGAGCCCGGCGAGCAGCGCGTCGAGCCAGTCGACGCCCTCCCGCAGGGCGGTGGTGTGGGCGATCACGCACAGGTGGCTCGGGCCGTCCACGACCTCCCCCGGCAGCCGGGCCAGGTCGGCGGCGGCCGCCGGGCCCGCGATGACGAGCGCGGCTCTGAGGCCGGCGAGGTTCCAGCCCTTGGAGGCGGACATCAGCGAGAAGCCGTTCTCGCCGCCCGGCACGCTCAGGTACGGCACGAACGTCGCGTCCGGCGCTACGAGCGGGGCGTGGATCTCGTCAGCCACCACCCGCACCCCGTAGCGGTCGGCCAGCGCGGCCACGGCCGCCAGCTCATCCGCCGTGTGCACGGTGCCGGTCGGGTTCTGCGGGTTGCAGAGCAGCAGCACGGCCCGCCGCCCGCCCGCCGTCTCCCGCCGGAACGCGTCCTCTGTCGCGTGGAGGTCGAGCCGCCCCTCGGGGCCGAGCGGGGCCTCAACCACCCGGCGGCCGACGCCGCGGACGAACTGGTGGAACGGCGGATACACCGGGGAGTTGACCACCACCGCCTCTCCCGGCTCGGTGAGCAGCCGCACCGACTCCACGACGCCGGTCATCACGTCGGGCACGACCTTGGTACGCGCCACGGCGAGACCGTCCCAGCCCCAGCGCCGGTGCGCGAATCCGGCCAGCGCCTCGGCGTATCCGGTGCCGAACGGATAGCCGGTGTCGCCCAGCGCCAGCGCGTCCGTGAGCGCCCGGACGACGGGCTCCGCGAGCGGCACGTCCATCTCCGCCACCCACAGCGGCAACACGTCCTCCGGGTACTGACGCCACTTGATGCTCGTACGACGCCGTAGCTGGTCGAGGGTGAGCTGGCGGAGCGGGTCGGGGTGCGTTGGTCTGCCTATGCCGTCCTGGGAGCCGTTCATGCGGGCAGCATAGGCACAGCCATCCGAACCTTCGAGCGATTGCCTCACACCTCGCCGGCTGCCCGTCCCGCCAGCACGGCCTCGACGAACTCCGGGGGTGGCAGATAGCGGTGCCGGGTGACGTAGTGGTGTACCAGGGTCGGCGCGATCAGCCAATCGCCGGTCGCGGCGACCACCCGCACCTCCGCCGTGCCCAGCAGCACCTGCCGGCCGCCGACCTCGATCCGGACGGGCCTGCGGGGTTCCCCCGGGCGGTGCGGCAGGCCGCAGGCGTGCGTGCCGCGCGTGCCGGCGCTGGTCCGGTTCCGGCAGAGCTCCGCCAGCGCCTCGGCGAACCCGGCCGGCGCCTCCCCTCTGGGATGGCGGCGCAGGCCGGAGAGCCAACCGACGGCGCGTGCCCGCACGCCGGGTGGCACGGTCTCCGGCAGGTAGGCGTAGGGCGAGAGGTCCCGGTAGTAGGTCATGCGCCGCTCCGTCGGTCGCGATCAGATGATCCGGTTGCGGCACGCCGCCCAGTGGACCTGCCCGAGGTTGGGCTGGAGCAGGTCCCCGAGCCGCGTCGGCGAGGAGACGGTATGGGGGTCGCCCCTGACTCTGAGCTCCTCGGGTGGGTAGAGCGTGTAGTTCGGAATCCGGTCTCCTGGGCCGAACACCTCGACCGGGGCGGCGTTCTCCACCCCGACGACGTTACCCGCTGGGTCCCGGAGCTCTATCGGTCGGCCGCGCTCGACCGAGAAGGCCCTGGCGTTCGTGAGCGGCCGGCCGTGCGGGCTGTAGAAGGCGATGCTGGTGCCCTCGGGCACCACGACGCGGCGCCGGAAGAGGGTGAGGATCTGGAAGCCGCCGTGGCCGCTGAACACCAGCTGCCCGTCCGGACGCCCCGTGGGCAGGCGGGGGCGGTAGGGCGTGACGTTGTACGGCGCGAGACCCGTGGGGTCGCTCATGGTCAGCGGGTTGGGCACGTACGCCACGGGGTTGCGGGCTGGCGTCAGGCCGAGCGGGTCGGGCGAGGTGTAGCGGGCGGTGGCCGGGTCGTAGTGGCGGTGGAGGTTGTAGTGCCAGCCGGTCTCCTGGTCCGCGTACTGGCCGGGAAAGCGCAGCGGCGTGTCCGTCGTCGCTTCGGGGTCGGCGCCGTGGGCGCCCCAGAGGGTCGCTCTGGCGCGCCACACGGTGGCCCCGGTCTCGTCGACGAGTTCCGCTGGCGCCCCGCCCAGGCCGGTGACGATGGCGTGGAACCGGGCGTCGATCTCGCCCTGGGGGGCGGTGACACGCTCGGTCTGCGCCAACGGGCGCAGGTCGGGGTGGTAGTCCCAGGTGCGGGTCCTGCGCCGGGGGTTACCGCGTTCCGTGGTGGTCTCCTCGGCGACCAGCGAGCCGGACCAGGCGTAGTCCGTGCGCTCGACGACCGTGCCTTCGCCGTCGAGGCGTTCCTTCGAGACGCGTCGGCCGAAGGGGTCGTGACGGTATCGCCATGGGGTGCCGTCCGGGGTGACGACGCCGGTCAGGCGGTCTTCCGCGTCCCAGACGTAGTGCCAGGTGTCGGTCCGGCCGTCGCGGAGCCCGAGGCTGCGCGACACGACCCGGCCCGCGGCGTCGTAGGCATAGCGCATGCGGCCGGCGCGGGTGAGCCGGGTCCCGGTGTACTGGCGGTCGCCGGCCGCCGAGTCGTCGTGAACGGCCGCCGGCCACCTGGCCTCGATCTGGTTGCCGGCCGCGTCGTAGCGGTAGGTCTCGGGCCCGTGTGGCGCGTCGACGGCGGTGACGCGTCCCTCGGCGTCGAGGGTGAAGGTGGTGTCCCCGTCCCGCGAGTCGCTGACGCCGTGCGGCAGGCGGTTGGGGTGGAAACGGTGCGAGCGGCGCCGCTCGGGGCCGGTGCCGGAGGCGATGGCCTGACGGTTCGGCAGTCCTGCGGTGTTCCACTCCTTGCTGAGGGTGATCTCGGGGCCGAGTTCGTGGTGGATCTCCCGGCCGACCGCGTCCCGTCGGAAGTGGATGGTCGACCCCGCGGCGTCCACCTCGCTGAGGCCGCCTGCCGCGTCGTAGGTGTAGCGGGTGCGGTGGCCCGAGGGCATGACGCGGCCGGTGGGCCGGCCGAGCGAGTCGTGGGCGTGGTGGACGGTGGCGCCGTTGACGGTCTCGCTGAGCACCCGGCCGAGGGCGTCGCGCCGGTAGCCGACCTCGACGTCAGGTCCCACGGCGCCGGTCACCCGCCCGAGCGGGTCGAAGGTGAAGGTGGTGCGCTCACCGTCGACGCTCTTCTCCGCCAGCAGCCCGCTCGCGTCGTAGCCGAAGGTCACGACCTGGCCGGCGGCGTTGGTGCGGGACACCAGCCGTCCGGCCGCGTCGTGGGCGTAGCGGGTGGTGCGGCCGTCGAAGTCGGTCTCCGCTGTCGGTCGTCCCACCGGGTCGTGCGTGTAGTCCCACGTCAGCCCGTCGGGATCGGTGACCCGGACGACACGGAGCTCGGTGTCGTGGGTGAACGTGTAACAGGCGCCTGTGGGGCCGACCTCGGTGGCGGGAAGGTCGAACGCGCCGTAGGTGTAGCTGGTGGTGTGCCCGTTCTCGTCGGTGCGGGTGAGGCAGTTCCCCTCTGCGTCCCAGGTCCAGTGGCGGGTGCCGCCCAGGGGGTCGGACGAACGGAGCGGCGAGCCCTCGATCGTCCAGGCCATCCGGTGGGTGGCGCCGGTGGGATCGGTGACCTCGACCGGCCGGCCGAAGGCGTCGCGCCGGTAGGTGAGGGACCCGCCGAGCGGGTCGATCTCCGTGACGGGCAACCCGGCCGCGTCGGGCTCGAACCGGGTGGTGGCGCCAAGCGGGTCGGTCTCCGAGCGCAGCCGTCCGCGCGCGTCGTACGTGTAGCAGGTGGCCGCGCCCGACGGATCCATGACACGTGTCAGGTTCCCGCGCTCGTCGAACTCCTGCCGCCACCGCGAGCCGTCTGCCTCCACGACCTCGGTCTGCTGGCCGAACTCGTTGTGGGTGACCCGGATCTCCCGCCCGTCGGGCCTGACGACGAGCGTCAGGTCGCCGTGTTCGTCGTACCCGAAGGTGGTGGTGTGGCCGAGGGGGTCGGTGACGGTGAGCGGACGGTCGTAGCGGTCGAAGGTGCGGTGGATGAGATGGCCGAGCGGGTCGGTCTCGGTGACGGGCTGGAAGGCGTCGTTGAACTCGTAGACGGTGGTGTGGCCGAGCGAGTCGGTGAAGAGGGTGCGGCGAGTTCCGGTGTCGTAGCCGATGGTGCTGGCGAGCAGTCCGGCGGTGCCCTCGGTGCCGACGCAGCGGCCGAGGTCGTCGTAGGCGTAGCGGTACCAGGTGCCGTTGCGGTCGGTCCAGCCGGTGACGTGGCGCCGGTCGTCGTAGTCGAACCGCTGGGGCAGCCCGGATGAGTTGTAGATCTCGGTGAGGTTGCCGCCGTCGTAGCCGAACCGACGCAACACGGGCCGGTCGGGGTCGTTGAGCAGTCTCAGCTCGGTGACGCGGCCCTCGTGGGTGGTGACGCCGACGTGGTAGCCGCCTTCGTGCAGGACGTCGGTCGGGGCACCGCTCGCGTCGTACTCGACGCGGATCCGGTTCCCGTTGCGGTCCGCTATCGCGACCAGGGGCAACTCGCCGCCGCGCCGGCCGGGAACGTGCCGGAACGCCAGGGTGCGGCCGGTCTCCCGCTGGTGGACGGTGAGCGTGCCGCCGGGTTCGGCCTCCCAGGCCAGGGCCCAACGGGGGCCCTCGACGGGCAGCACGGGCGCGTCCATGAGCGGCCTGGGGTAGTGGAGGAGCATCCCGTCCTCGGCGCAGAGCCGGACGCCGTCGGGATCGAGGACGAGTCGCTGATCGAGCGTCGAGGACCAGGACGGGCCGAACCAGGTGCCGGACCGCACCGATGAGCGGTGGTGGCGTTGCAGCACGAGTGGAAGCACCCCCGGCAGGTCCACGTCGGTCGCCGACATGACGACCTCGCCTGTGGCCATGTCGATCGGGTCGGCGCGGGTGAAGAGACCGTGGAGGGAGCGGCCGCCGCTGCGCACGCCCTGCCCGAGCCCCCGCGCGCCGAGGGCCATGCCGCGCAGCCCTGTCGATCCGAGCGACCGTATGCCGTGGGCAAGGCCGCCGAGGGTGGTGAGGCCCTTCATGCCGGGGACGCAGTCAAGGGCCGCGAACCCGACGTCCCACAACGACGCCCGGCCGTTGGCGTATTCGGCCAGGGTGTCGGCCAACACCATGAGGGCGGCGGCGAGGACGACCCAGGCCAGCGGCCCACCGGTGATCATAACGACGATACCAAGGACGGCGACGACGACCTTGCAGACGGCGACAACGGTGTCCCAGTTCTCGGACACCCAGTGGACCGCGTCCTCCCACCAACGGCGGTTCCGGATGCCGGCGTCGGACGCCTCGTCGAGGTCGTCCGCACAGACGCGGGCCGCGTCTTCCCGCATCTCCTTCGCCTGTCTCGCCAGTTCCTGAGCGGCGGACAGCGCATCCTGGGCGGCGTCGACCCGGCCCTGGGCCGAACTCGCGGCCTGGTCGGCGGCGTTACGGTCGCGCGTCGCGGCGCGGACCTCGGCCTCGGAGGGGGGTGCTATGTTCTCGCGTTCGTTCGAATCCTCCAAGCGTTCCGCTTCGCGACCCGCCCGGGAGACCCAGTCCTGGGCGTCGCCCAACGCCGCCTGGGCGGTGGACAGATCGGCCTGCGCCGCGATCGCCCGGTCCAACGCCCGATCAGCCATACCCTGCGCGGTCTCCAGCTTCGGCCAGTAGGCCGCCAGCGCGCGTGCCGCCAGGTCGTACGAGGTCTGGAGCTTCTCCAGGTTGCCCGGCACACCGTCGAACTCGCCACGGAACGCCTCGGCGGATAGCCCTGCCCAGTCCATCACCGCCCGGTCCTCGGACATCCCCCCCACCCGGCCCAACGCCTCGCCGACATCGTCCGCGAAGGTCTGCAACTCGTCTGCCAGCGACCGGACTTCGTCCGGTTCCCCCGGAGTCGGATCCGAGTCCAGGCTGACAGGACTCCAGTCGGCAGGCCGATCCATCCGGGTTACCCACTTTGCACATACGAACACATGACCACTTGGCGGCTCGCAGTATAAACAACAACCTCACCGGCCCGACGTGTTCACCTGCTGGGCGCCTGATACACAACTCCCGTTAGCATGCTCAAACATTGCACCCACGTCACACGCACATCTACGGTTCCGGAGAAGATCACGCACGTTCGTTCAGGAATCTGTAAGGAGTGTGCACGTGAAGCGAGTTACCGCCCGACTGACCAAGGTGGCGGCGATGATCGCCGTCGTCATCGGCCTCATGCTTCCGCCCCGCGTGGGGCGAAGAGGTCAGACTCCGGGTCTGCAAGCTGCTGCCTGACGGCACCTGGAAGGACCACGGGGACGCCACACGACCAACCGGTGACGCCGTAGCGCGTCACTCACCGGCATGCGGCCGGGAGGCGAACCGCCTCCCGGCCGTATGCCGTGTCTACGGCTCCGTCGTCGAGACCACGAAGAGCCGCGGGCGTTCCTCGCGGGTGAGGTCGACGGTGACGGAGACCTCCGGCTCGGCGCGCGACTGGCGGACGACGGTGCCGGCGTACTCGCGGGACGGGTCGTCGAAGTTCCAGCCCACCGTGTCGGCGTTCGCCCGGTCGATGGTGGTGCCCGGTTCGAGGTCGCCGTACTCGGCACCCAACTCCTCGAGGAAGCCGCTCAGTTGTCGGGGCGAGCAGCGGAACTCCACATACATGGTGCTCCGGTCCCAGGAGTTGGTCTCGTAGTAGCCCACATAGGCCGCGCCGTCCGGGATCGGGATGTCGTAGATGCGGCGCTGCACCTTGCTCGGCCACTCGTAGATCAGTGCCCTGGCCGAGGCCAACCGCGCCTTGTCCTCGCCGCTGTCCCGGCTCTGGTAGGCGGAGAGCCCCAGATAGCCGGCCGGGATGGCGATCAGCAGGAAGACGGTGACGAACGCCAGCCAACGGTGCCGAGGCCGGTGCGGGGGCCGCTGGGGGGCGGCGGTCCCTGGCGTCTCGGGCTTGGCCGCGGCTCCCGAGGAGGAAGAGGAAGAAGAGGCGGTGGAAGAGGACGAGGGTGGGGGTGAGGTGGAGGTCATGGCCTGGCGGTCCGTCCCCTCGGGGCGAGCAGGTCGAAGGCCGTGCGGTGCTGCACCCGCTCCGCGCGCGCCGCGCGACGGCGGTTGGCGCGCCGGAAGCGGCGGGCCACCAGGCGCGCCAGGTCGGCGGCGCCGACCATGCCGGCCTCGGCGCCCAGCTCGGCCCGGACGATGGTGGCCTCCGGGCGGTAGCCGCGGCCGGTCAGCTGGCGCCTGAACGCCTCGCGCGCCGGGCGGATCAGCAGGTCGTCGGCGTCGCTCACGCCGCCGCCGATCACGAAGCAGGCCGGGTCGAGGGCGGCGGCCAGGTTGGCGATGCCGATGCCGAGCCAGCGGCCGACGTCCTCCAGCAACTCGACGCACATCGCGTCGCCCTCGCGGGCGAGATCGCTGATCAGCGGCCCGGTGATGTCGCCGATCTCGCCGGAGACCCGCTCCAGGGTGCGCTGGGCGACCGGCGAGTCGGCCGCGGCCAGCTCGCGGGCCTCGCGCACCAGCGCGTTGCCCGAGCTGTACTGCTCCCAGCAGCCGCGGTTGCCGCACGGGCAGCGGTGGCCGCCGGGCACCACCTGCATGTGGCCGAACTCGCCGGCCACCCCGTACGCGCCGCGCTTGACCCGGCCGCCCTCCAGTATCGCGCCGCCGATCCCGGTACCCAGGGTGATCATGACCAGGTGGTCGGCGCCCCGGCCGGCGCCGAAGCGCCACTCGCCCCAGGCGGCGGCGTTGGCGTCGTTGTCCACCAGGATCGGCACCGCGAGCCGGGCCGCCAGCGCGTCGCGCAGCGGCTCGTTGCGCCAGGCGAGGTGCGGGGCGAAGAGCACCCGGGAGCGGTCCGCGTCCACCCAGCCGGCGGCCCCGATCCCGACGGCGTGCACGTCGTGCCGGTCGGAGAGGTCGAGCACCAGCTCGGCGATGGTGTCCTCCACCACCTTGGGGCTCTTGGACTTGTCCGGGGTCTCGGTGCGCAGCCGTTCGAGCACCGTGCCCTCGGCGTCCACCACCCCCGCCATCACCTTGGTGCCGCCGATGTCGATGCCGACGGTCGGCACCCGGGGGGCCGACTGGGGCGAGCGGCGCTCACGCGTGGCGATGGCGCGCTGCACGGTCGTCCGCGCCGTCCGGCGGTTCACTCGCTCACGGTAGGTACTCATCGGCTCGATTGTGCCTCACGCCGAGGTCGGGCCGCCCTCCGGCGCCGGTGACGGGGTCCGGGCCAGGTCAGGGGCGCCCGCGGGGGTCCGCGGCGGCTGGTCGGGGCCGCCGCGCGGGTCGGGAAGGGAGCGTGGCAGCCCCCTCGTACCGGGGTGGGCGGCACTGCCGGCGACGGGGGCGGCCGGGGCCCGTTCGACGACGCGGCCCGCCTCCAGCACGGCGAGCCGGTCGCAGAGCCTGAGCAGCGGCGGAAGGTCGTGGGTGACGAGGACGAGGCTGAGGTCGAACCGGTCGCGGAGTCGGACGACCTCGTCCAGGATCTCGCGCCGCGCGACGACGTCGAGGGCGGAGGTCGGCTCGTCCACGATGAGGACCTCGGGGTCGGGGGCGAGGGCCATGGCGATGACGACGCGCTGCCGCACGCCGCCGGAGAGATCGTGCGGGTGGGCGCGGGCCAGGTCGGGCGCGACGCCGACGCCGCTCAGCAACTCCCGGGTGCGGTCGCGGCGTTCGGCGGCGCCCAGCCGGGGGCGGTGGGCGCGGAAGACGTCGTCGAACTGGCGGCCCACGGTGGTGACCGGGTTGAGGGCGTTCATGGCGCTCTGGAAGACCGTGGAGAGCCGGCTCCGGTGGAAGGCGCGCGGCTCGTCGCCGGCCGGGGCGGTGAGGTCGGTCTCGGCGGCGTCGTCCCGGCCGAGGAAGGTGACCCGGCCCCCGGTGAGCCTGGCCGGCGGGCGCAGCCGCTGGCCGAGGGCGTGGGCGAGGGTGGACTTGCCGCAGCCCGACGCGCCGGCGATACCGAGGACCTCGCCGCGCCGCAGTTCGAGGCTGACGTCGCGGACGGCGTGCCGCGGGCGCCGCCCCTCGTAGACGACGTCGAGGTGCTCGGCGCGCAGCACCACGTCGCGGCGGGTTTCGGGGCGGGGCGCGGTCGGCTGGCTCATCGGGCACGCTCCTCACTGCGGTTCGTACGGCCGGCCCCGTGGTTCCCCGCCCGGTGGATCGGGGGAGCGGTGGATCTGGTGTGATGGCACCGGATCTGACGACCGATCAGCTGACGGGATCTGTTGACCGGATCTGTTGACGGCGCGGCGATCACCCGGAACGGTCCACTCCTGTCGAGGCGTTGTCGCAGGAAAATTAGGGCCGTGAATTATCGGGTGTCAATGCCGCGTCGTCGCCCTCGCGGGGTTGTCCCCGCCCGATGCTGAACCGGATTAGCCAGGGGTAGGGGTTCGAGATCGTGAAACGTCCCACGATGCAGGACATCGCGCGGCGGGCCGGCGTCACCAAGGCCGCCGTGTCCTTCGCGCTCAACGGGAGACCCGGCGTGTCGGAGCCGACCAGGCGGCGGATCCTGGCCATCGCCGACGAGCTCGGCTGGCAGCCGAGCAGCGCCGCCCGGGCGCTGTCCGACGGCCGGGCCGGCAGCTTCGGCCTGGTGATCGACCGGCCGGCGCGCACGCTCGGGCTCGAACCGTTCTTCATGCAGCTGGTCTCCGGCATACAGGCCGAACTCGCCCGCGACACCACGCCGTTGCTGCTCGCCATGGCCGAGGACCAGGCGGCCGAGACGGCGCTCTACCGTGGCTGGTGGGCGCGGCGCCTGGTGGACGGTGTCTTCGTCGTGGACCTCCAGGTGACGGACGCCAGGGTGCCGGTGCTCGAGGACCTCGGCATGCCGGCCGTGGTGCTCGGCGCCCCGCTCGGCACCGGCTCGCTGCCCGCGGTCTGGAGCGACGACGCGGCGGCCGTCGCCACCGTGGTGCGCCATCTGGTCGACCTCGGCCACCGCCGGATCGCCCGGGTGGCCGGCCCGGGACATCTGCGGCACAGCCTGATCCGCGGCACGGCGTTCGAGCGGATCACCGGCGGCCGCGGGCTCGCCGGCCGCACCCTGGAGGCCGACTACAGCGGCGAGCGCGGCGCGGCGGCCACCGTCGAGCTGCTGTCGGTGGAACCGGCCGACCGCCCCACCGCGATCCTCTACGACAACGACGTGATGGCGCTCTCCGGGCTCACCGCGGCCCGGGGTCTGGGGCTCGCGGTGCCGGCCGACCTGTCGATCGTGGCCTGGGACGACTCGGCGCTCTGCGAGCTGGTCGCCCCTTCGATCACGGCGTTGAGCCGGGACATCTGCGGCTACGGCGCCCGGGCGGCGCGCCGGCTGCGGGAGGCGGCCGGCGGGGCGGCGGTGTCCGACCTGGAGGACCCCCCCTACTCGCTTACGCTGCGCGGCTCGACCGGGCCGGCGCCCGGCGCCGGCGGGCGGACATTCCGGTAAACCG
Source organism: Streptomyces mayteni (assembly GCF_054783955.1). NCBI lineage: Bacteria > Bacillati > Actinomycetota > Actinomycetes > Kitasatosporales > Streptomycetaceae > Streptomyces > Streptomyces mayteni. The sequence continues at coordinate 199,496 of NZ_BAAGPR010000001.1, forward strand.
GTTTAGACCCAGGGTGGGAGACCCCGTGGACGACCTCGACTTTCTCCGGCTCGGCGCGGTCGACATCGCGGCCGCGGTGCTGGCCGGCCAGCTCTCGGCGACCGAGGTGACGGCCGCCGCGCTGCGGCGGATCGACGAACTCGACGACGAGGTGCGGGCGTTCGCCGAGGTCTGGCGGGACGCCGCGCAGGCGGAGGCGCGGCGGGTCGACGCCGCGGTCCGGCGCGGCGAACGGCCGCCGCTGGCCGGGGTGCCGATCGGGGTGAAGGCGACGGAGGGCAGGTCTTCCGAGCAGAGCCGGCGACTGTTGGCCGCCGGCTGTGTGCCGGTGGGCGCCACCGCGACGCCCGGCCCCGGCACGCCCTGGCGCACCTGGGGGCTGACCGACCGCGGCCCGACCCGCAACCCGTGGCTGCCGGACCGGGCACCCGGCGGCTCGTCGGCCGGCTCGGCCGTGGCGGTGGCCACCGGCATGGTCCCGCTGGCCACCGGCAACGACGGCGCCGGCTCGGTGCGGATCCCGGCCGCCTGGTGCGGCGTCATCGGGCTCAAGCCGACCAACGGCCGGCTGCCGGCCAGGGACCGCGCGGGGCTCAACGTCGGCGGGCCGCTGGTGCGGCACGCCGCCGACGCGGCCGCCTGGCTGGCCGCCGTCGCAGGACCGCCCGGGCCGGAGACGGCCCCGCCGGGGACGCGGATCACCTGGTCGGCGACGCTCGGCTTCGCCACGCCAGAACCCGCGGTGGCCGCCGTCGCCAAGGCGGCGGCGCGGGCCGTCGCGGAGCGTCTCGGGCTGGCGCCGGTCGACCAGCCGGTGCGGCTCCGGGACCCGGCCCCCGCCTGGACCGCCCTCCGCTCCCCCGCCACCGGGGCCCGCCCGCCGGGCCCACCGCGGACCGTCAACGACCCGGCGCTCGCCGAACTGTTCGCCACCACGGACCTGTTGGCCACCCCCACCACCCCGAACCCGCCGCACGGCCACGCGGGTCCAGGCGAGACCGTCTCGGCCGCGCTCACCTGGGCCTTCAACCTCAGCGGCCACCCGGCCCTCACCCTGCCCGCCGGCCACACGCCGGATGGTGCGCCGGTGGGCCTCCAACTGGTCGCGAGGCACGGCGAGGAGTCCCTGCTGCTCGCGGTGGCACGAGCGGCCGGAACCCGCCCCGTTCCGCCTCCACACGCCCTGCCGCGCGCCCCCTGACAGTCGTTACGTTGTCGTCGTTCTACGCGTGTTCGCGCGGGGCACGCACGACGCGGGGCACGCACGACCGGGGAGGGAGATATGCGAGGCAAGCACGACGACGGCAAGGGCGGCATCGGCGACGACCACCTGCCGGGGCAGCCGTGGAGCCCGACCAGCGAGCCGACCACGGACAGCAGCGCGCCGTCCGGGGGCGGTCAGCACCGGGACGACGAGGACGAGGACGGGAAGTAGATGTCGGGCGGCGACCCGGCCGGCGTCGCGGTGCCGGCGGAGTGGCGGGCGGCCTTCGCCGCGCTGCCACGCGCCGGCTTCCTCCCGGATCTGGCGTGGCCGCACGATCTGGCCGCCGACACCTTCTCGGTCGTCGACCGGGCCGCCGATCCGGCCGCCTGGCAGCGGGCGGCCGCCGCCGACACGCCGATCGTCACCCAGTGGGACGACGGCCGGCACACCGGGCCGGAGCCCGGTCTCGACGCGACGAGTTCGGTGTCCAGGCCGGCGCTCGTGGCGTCCATGCTGGGCTCGCTCGGCGCCGAGCCCGGCATGCGGGTGCTGGAGATCGGCACCGGCACCGGGTGGAACGCGGCGCTGCTCGCCCACCGGCTGGGCGACGAGAACGTGACGACGGTCGAGGTCGATCCGGCCGTCGCCGCGGCCGCCGAGCGGGCCCTGGCGCGGGCCGGCAGGTCGCCGCGCGTGGTCACGGGCGACGGCGCCCTCGGCGTGCCGGACGGCGCGCCGTTCGACCGGATCATCGCCACCTGCGGGCTGCGGCGGATCCCGCCGGCCTGGCTGGCGCAGGTGCGCCCCGGCGGGGTGATCCTCGCCCCCTGGGGCACGGACTTCAGCACCCGCGACGCGCTGGCCAGGCTGACGGTCCGGTCGGACGGCACGGCGTCGGGCCCGTTCCTGGAGCTGGTCGCCTTCATGAAGCTCCGCGCCCAGCGGCGGGCCATACCGTCCTATCCCGGCGGCCTCGGCCACGCCGACAGCACCACGGACGCCTGGCCGCCGCACGCCCCCTGGCACCCCTTCCCGTTCCTCGCCGGCCTGCGGATCGGCGGGGCCGCCCACGCCGTCCAGCCCCACCGGGACGGCCACACCCAGTGGCTCTACAGCCTGCGCGACGACAGCTGGACGGCCGCCGTGCGCCGCGCCGCCGCCGGCCCCCGCACCCTGGTCAGGCAGGCCGGCCCGCGCCGCCTGTGGGACGAGCTGGCGGCGGCCCACGCCTGGTGGACCGAGCTCGGCGAACCCCCCATCGACCACTTCGGCCTCACGGTCGCCCCCGACGGCACCGCGCACACCTGGCTCGCGGGAGCCCCACCCGAATCCGGCGCCGGCTGACGGCACCTCCGCCCCGACCGATGAGTTCGGGGGGCCGCCCCGGTCTCTGCTCCCGACCGGTAGGGCGAGGAAGGGTGGAGGCGCGCGATGGCGAGTCTGCGGGAGGTGCTGGCACGGCGGGTGGCGGACGGGTCGGTGCCGGGGGCGGTGGGGCTGGTGGCCGCCGGGGGCCGGATCGAGGTCGCCGCGGTGGGCTCGGTGGACGTGGCGGGGTCGGCGCCGATGGACCGGGGCACGATCTTCCGGATCGCCTCGCTCACCAAGCCCGTCACCGCGGCGGCCGTCTCGCTGCTGCTGGACGAGGGGCGGATCGGCCTCGACGAGCCGGTCGGGCGGTGGCTGCCCGAGCTGGCGGAGCCGGTGGTGGTGCGGGATCCGGCCGGGCCGGCCGAGGACGTGGTGCCGGCCGAACGGCCCATCACCGTGGCGGATCTGCTCAGCTCGCGGGCGGGCCACGGCTTCCCCGACGACTTCTCGCTGCCCGCGGTCCGGCCGCTGTTCGAGACGGTGCAGAGCCATCCGCTGGAACCGCAGCCGCGCGCCGCGCCCGACGAGTGGCTGGCGGCGCTGGCCCGCGTCCCGCTGCTGCACCAGCCCGGCGAGCGCTGGCTGTACAACACCAGCTCGGACGTCCAGGGCGTGCTGGTCTCGCGGGTCACCGGCCGTCCGCTGCCCGAGTTCCTGGCCGAGCGGATCTTCGAGCCGCTGGGGATGGCGGACACCGGCTTCGCGGTGCCGGCCGCCGGTCTCGGGCGGTTCACCAGCCTGTACCGGCCGACCGCGGCGGGCGGGCTCGAACTGCTCGACGAGCCGGCCGGGCAGTGGAGCCGGCCGCCGGCGTTCCCTTCAGGGGCCGGCGGGTTGGTGTCGACCGTGGACGACCTGCTGGCGTTCGCCAGGATGCTGCTGGCCGACGGCGGCGACCTGCTGTCGGCCGAGTCGGTGCGGCGGATGACGACGGACCAGCTGACCCCGGCGCAGCGCGAGGCCGGGCGGCTGTTCCTCGAAGGGCAGGGCTGGGGCTACGGCGGCTCGGTGGACGTGGCGGCCGTCGACCCGTGGAACGTGCCGGGGCGTTACGGCTGGGTCGGCGGCAGCGGCACGGCGGCGCATCTGGTGCCGGCCACCGGCGCGGTGGCGGTCCTGCTCACCCAGGTGGCGATGACGGGGCCGACGCCGCCCGAGCCGATGCGGGAGTTCTGGCGGTACGCGGCCGGCGTCACCAGCGGATCGGGAGGTGCAGCGGGCCGCGAATGAGCACCCCTGGGTGCCACGAGAGGGCGGCCGGGTGGGCGTCGAGGGCCAGTTCGGGGGCGCGTTCCAGCAGGGCGCGCAGCGCGACGCGGCCTTCGAGGCGGGCCAGCGGGGCGCCGAGGCAGTAGTGGATGCCGTGGCCGAACGCGAGGTGGCCGCGGGTCTCGCGGCGGATGTCGAAGCGGGTGGGCTCGGGGAAGCGGGCCGGGTCGCGGTCGGCGTCGCCGAGCACGGGCAGCACCATGTCCCGGCGCGGGATGACGGTGCCGCCGATCTCGACGGGCTCGGCGGCGAAGCGGACGGTGGGCGCCGGCACCGGGCCGTCGTAGCGCAGGATCTCCTCGACGGCGTTGTCGAGCAGCGACCAGTCGGCGCGCAGCGCCGCCAGCTGCTCGGGGTGGCGCAGCAGGGCGAGCACCCCGTTGCTGATCAGGCCGACGGTGGTCTCGTGGCCGGCGATCAGCAACAGCCAGCACATGGCGAGGAGTTCGTCCTGGGAGAGCCGGTCGCCCGCGGTGTCCGCGGTGTGCAGCAGGGCGCTCAGCAGGTCGTCGCCAGGACGCTCCCGCTTGGCGGCGAGCAGCCCGGTGAGGTACTCCGTCATCGCGACCAGGGTGGCGGTCGCGGTGTCGGCGTCCGGGGCGCCGGTGACCACCTGGGACCATGCGCGGAACCGGTCGCGGTCCAGGTAGGGCACGCCGAGGAGTTCGCAGATCACGGTGATCGGGAGTGGGAAGGAGAAGGCCGAGACCAGGTCGCCGTGCCGCTCGGGGGCGGCGAGCAGCTCGTCGAGCAGCGTGTCGGTGATCTGCTGGACGCGGGGGGCGAGTGCCTCGATCCGGCCGGGGGTGAACTCGCGGGACACCAGCCGGCGGAGCCGGGTGTGGTCGGGCGGGTCGGTGATCAGCAGGTGCGGCCCGGGCGCGAACCGGTCGGGTTCCTCCTCGCCCGGATCGGTCGGGAACGCCTTGACCAGCCGGGGGTCGCCGAGCGCGGCGCGCGCCTCGGCGTAGCCGACGACCAGCCAGGCCTCGTAGTCGCCAGGCAGGTGGGCGCGGTGCACGGGCCCGCGCTGGCGCAGCTCGGCGAAGTACCGGTAGGGGTCGTGCGCGAAGTCCTCGCCGGCGGCCGCCAGATCCACCACGTCCATGCCCCACCTCGTCCACTGGTCGTGTCGGCGTGCTGTCCCCCCGTTGATCTTGGCCGCGCGGTCGGCGGCCGGTCAACACCGGTTTCGGCCAGACGGCGGCGCCGGGACCGCGTGGGGTACGGGCCCGGCGCCGCCGGTGGGGGGACGCGGACAGAAGGTCCGTGGGGGTGGCTAGCAGCCGTGGTCGACCAGGTCGAACGAGGCGTAGTGGTCGGCGGTGTAGTAGTCCTCCTGGAAGGAGTCACCGGTGACGATGCGGCGGGCGCCGCGGGTGGGGCTGCCCGGGGTCTCGACCGTGTACTCGTGGTAGTAGCCGGTGGCCCTGGACGGCAGCAGGCCCTCGCGGTTGTAGAAGGTGCCGCCGTCCTGCGGGTACGGGAAGGGGCCGCCCCGCTCGATGAGGTCGAGGGTGTCGTGGGCCTGGGACGGCAGGTCGCTGTAGCAGATGTCGCCGTAGGCGAGCGCGACGACGGAGGAGGTGGGGGTGGCGGTGGTGGGGGTGCTGGCAGTGGCCGGGGCGCCGACGAGGACGGTCAGCAGCAGGGCGCCGAAGGCGCCGGCGCGGACGGACCGGGCGCGGAGCCCGGCACCAAGGTTCATGCCCATGCCAACAGTGTGACGCGCGTAGCGATCCGACCGTCAACCACGCCTCACCGATATTTCCCAGGAGTTCACATGGCCGGACCACGCTTCACGCCTTCCCCGCAGGCAGGCGTCAGCATCCCCGCAGGCGGAGTTCAACCCCCCAGTTCCCGGTGACGGGCGGCGAGCCGGCGGAACCCGGCCTCGGTCAGCGAGCCGTGCAGCCGGAGCCTGGCGATCCCGCCGTCGGGGTGGACGTCGAGCCTGGCGTGGGTGGCAGGACCGGCGTCGGGGAGCAACAGCCGGTGCACGGCGTCGGGTCGGAGCGGGGTGTGGGTCAGCGCCGGGCGCCACTCGGCGCCCGGCGTCTCGGCGTCCAGCAGCCAGAGGGACGCCCAACCCGGCGCGTTGCCCTTGTAGTTGCCGGTGTCGATCTCCACGGCGCGGATCACGCCCTGGCCGGCGAGGCGCAGCCGCAGCCAGTCGTGCCCCGGGTCGCGGCGCCTTCGGGTCTCCCAGCCCTCGTGCATCTCCCGGGAGCGGCCCGGGTGGATGACATGTGCGGGCGGCGAGTAGAAGCGGTCGGAGGCGTCCTCGGCGAGGCCGCCGTGCTCCAGGGCGGCCAGGTCGAAGGTGCCGAGCGCGGCCAGCCAGGCCGGGTCGGCCACCGGCTCGCCGTGCGCCCGCAGCCTGGCCACCCCGCCGTCCGGATACTGGCTGAGCCGCAGGTGAGTGACGCGCCGTTCGACGCCGTCGACGGCGAAGCAGTTGGCGGCGTGGCCGCCGACCTGGGTGCGCGGCAGCAGCTCGACCCAGCCGGTCGCGCCTGCCCCCTCCGCGTTCTCGGCCGCGGTGGCCTCGACGCGGACCGCCGCCGGGTGGTTGCCGCGGAAGTGGGCGGTGTCCACCACCAGTCCGCGCACCACGCCGGGGACGCCGAGCCGGACGACGGCCCAGTCGTGGTCGTCGGCGGCCGGGAGCGCGGCCTCGGGCCCCGGGCCGCGCCGCCTGCGGGTCTCCCAGCCGTCCATGACCTTGCCCTTGTGGCCGTACGCGGCGGGGTCGAAGTGGGCGCGCTCCGGCCTGACCAGGTTCTCGCGCTCGGCGAAGAACGCGTCGCTGGCGGCGGTGACCGAGCCGCCGAGGCGCCGGTCGGCGAGGTCGGGGAGCTGGGCGAAGGACGGCTCGCCCGCCTCGGGGGCGCGGTAGTCGGCGTAGGGGTCGCCGCCGGCGTAGGGGCGGGCGGGGCCGGCGAACGAGGTGGCGAAGCTCATGTCGTGCGTCCTCTCGTGAGCAGCCGGCCGGTGGGCTCGGCGACCCGGCCGTCCTCGGCGACTGGCCGGCCGCGCAGCCAGGTGGCGCGCACCACGCCGTGCAGGGTGCGGCCGGCGTAGGCCGTGACGGGGTTGCGGTGGTGGAGGGCGGCCGGGTCGACGGTGAACGCGGCCTCCGGGTCGAGGACGACGAGGTCGGCGTCCCGGCCGGGCTCGATCGCGCCCTTGCGGTCGAGGCCGGCGAGCGCGGCGGGCCCGGTGGCCATCCAGCGGGCGACGTCGGCGAGCCGGTGGCCGCGGGCGCGGGCGGCCGTCCAGACGGCGGGCAGCCCGAGTTGGAGCGAGGAGATGCCGCCCCAGGCGGCGCCGAAGTCGGGGACCTTGAGGTCGGCGGTGCAGGGCGAGTGGTCGGAGACGACGCAGTCGAGGGTGCCGGCGGCGAGCCCGGCCCAGAGCGCGTCCTGGTTGGCGGCCTCCCTGATCGGCGGGCAGCACTTGAACTCGGTGGCCCCGTCCGGGACTTCCTCGGCGGTCAGGGTGAGGAAGTGCGGGCAGGTCTCGGCGCTGATCCGGACGCCGGCGGCCCTGGCCTCGGCGATCAGCGGCAGCGCGGTGGCGGCGGAGAGGTGCAGCACGTGGACGCGCGCCCCGAGCCGCCCGGCCAGCGCGATCAGCCGGCGGACGGCGTCGTGTTCGGCGGCCGGCGGCCTGGAGGCCAGGAAGTCGGCGTAGGCGCGGCTGCCGTCGGGCGCGGGCGCCTCGGCGAGCCGCGCCGGGTCCTCGGCGTGCACGATCAGCAGCCCGTCGAAGGCGGCGATCTCGGCCATGGCGGCGGCCAGCCGGTCGGGGTCGAGTTCGGGGAACTCGTCGACCCCGGAGGGCGAGAGGAAGCACTTGAAGCCGAAGACCCCGGCCTCGTGGAGCGGGCGCAGCTCGGCGGTGTTGTCGGGCACGGCGCCGCCCCAGAAGCCGAGGTCGACGTGGCTCGCGGCGCGGGCGGCGGCGCGCTTGACGGCGAGGTGTTCCGGGGTGGTGGTGGGCGGCACGCTGTTGAGCGGCATGTCGAGCAGGGTGGTGACGCCGCCGGCCGCGGCGGCCCGGGTGGCGGTGGCGAAGCCCTCCCACTCGGCGCGGCCCGGGTCGTTGATGTGGACGTGGGTGTCGACGAGCCCGGGGAGCAGGGCGTCGGTGCCGAGCTCCACCAGACGGGCGCCGGCCGGCGGCGCCGCGTCGTGCGGGAGGACGGCGGCGATCCGGCCGGCCGCGACGGCGACCGCGGCGGGGCGCTCGCCCTCCGGAGTGACCACCCGGGTGGAACGCAACAACAGCTCGGTGCCGGACAACGGGCGCCCCCTCACAGGCTTCAACAAGGTGTTGAAGGCCGATCCTCGACGGCGGCGGTCGGCACGTCAAGGACGGGTAGGCTTCAAGGACGACTCGCGACAACGCATCAGACAACGAATGAGGAACGCGACGTGCCGCCGTCCGACGTGCGCAAGTCCTCCGCCAGCGGCGGGGTTCAGTCTCTCGAGCGTGCCTTCGGCCTCCTCGAGCACATGGCGGACGCCGGGGGCGAGACGGGGCTGAGCGAGTTGGCCGCCAGCAGCGGGCTGCCGCTGCCGACCATCCATCGGCTGATGCGCACCCTGGTGGCGTGCGGCTACGTCCGCCAGCAGCCCAACCGCCGCTACGCGCTCGGGCCGCGGCTGATCAGGCTCGGCGAGAGCGCGGCCCGGCCGCTGGCCACCTGGGCGCGGCCGCATCTGGCGCGGCTGGTCGAGGAGACCGGCGAGACGGCCAACATGGCGCTGCTCGACGGCGACGAGGTGGTCTACGTGGCGCAGGTGCCCTCGCGGCACTCGATGCGGATGTTCACCGAGGTCGGCCGCCGGGTGCCGCCGCACTGCACCGGGGTCGGCAAGGCGCTGCTCTCCGGGCTGCCGGACGCCGAGGTGCGGGCGCTGCTCGGCCGCTCCGGGATGCCGCCGGCCACGGAGCGCACCCTCACCACGCCCGAGGCGTTCCTCGCCGCGCTCGGCACGGTGCGGGAGAACGGCTTCGCGGTGGACGACAGCGAGCAGGAGATAGGCGTCCGCTGCGTCGCGGTGCTGGTGCCCGACTCGTCGACGGCGGCGGCGATCTCGGTGTCGGGCCCGGCCGGCCGGGTCACGGACGCGGCGATGGAGAAGATGGTGCCGCTGCTCCAGGAGGTGGCCAGGGACCTGTCGTCGGCGCTGGCCACGCCGCCGGGGAAGACCGGCGCTCTACGCTGACGGCATGACCGAGACCGCGCCCGTCGCCGGACTGCTGCTCGCCGCGGGCGGCGGGCGGCGGCTCGGGGGGCGGCCCAAGGCGCTGCTGAGCTGGCGCGGGCGGCTGTTCGTGGACCTGGCGGCCGACGCGCTGCGGGCCGCCGGCTGCGATCCCGTGGTGGTGGTGCTCGGCGCGGCGGCCGAGACGGTGCGGGAGCGGGCCGAGCTGACGGGCTGCCAGCCGGTGGAGAACCGGGACTGGGCCTCGGGGATGGGCTCCTCGCTCCGGGTCGGCCTCGACGCGGTGGCGGCGGCCGGCGCTGCCGGGGCGCTGGTGGCGCTGGTCGACCAGCCGCGGGTGGGGGCGGCGGCGATGGCGCGGGTGCTCGGCGCGTACCACTCCCCCGACTCGTTGGCCGCGGCCGGCTACGGCGGGCGGCGCGGGCATCCGGTGCTGATCGGCGCGGCGCACTTCGCCGGGGTGGCGGCCGAGGCCCGGGGCGACGCCGGGGCGCGCGGGTATCTGCGGGCGCGGGAGCGCCTGATCACGCTGGTGGAGTGCGGGGACGTGGCCACGCCTGACGACGTCGACGAGCCGGGAGATCTCATTGATCTTCCATCATGAGGAAACTAACATCCGTTACCAGCCTCGCCAAAGGAGTGACCGCCCATGTCCGCCGTCACCGTCGCAGCCCCGGCCGTCCTGCCCCGGCAGGAGGAGGTGCTGACCGAGGAGGCGCTCGACTTTCTCGCCGAGTTGCACCGGCGGTTCACCCCGCGCCGGGACGAGTTGCTCGAACGGCGCGCCCACCGCCGCGCCGAGATCGCCAGGACCGGCGCGCTCGACTTCCTGCCCACCGCCGCCGTCCGCGAGGAGGACTGGCAGGTGGCGCCCGCGCCACCGTCCCTGCTCGACCGCCGGGTGGAGATCACCGGTCCTACCGACCGCAAGATGACCGTCAACGCGCTCAACTCGGGCGCGAGGATCTGGCTCGCCGACTTCGAGGACGCCTCGTCGCCCACCTGGGCCAACGTCGTCGGCGGCCAGCTGAGCCTGGCGGACGCCTTCCGCCGCCGCATCGACTTCACCGACGAGCGCGGCAAGCGGTACGCGCTGCGGCCTGACGAGGAGCTGGCCACCGTCGTGATGCGGCCGCGCGGCTGGCACCTGGACGAGCGGCACCTCACGGTGGACGGCCGCCCGATCCCCGGCGCGCTGGTCGACTTCGGGCTCTACTTCCTGCACAACGCGGCCCGGCTGATCGAGCTGGGCAAGGGCCCCTACTTCTACCTCCCCAAGCTGGAGTCGCACCTGGAGGCGCGGCTGTGGAACGACGTGTTCACGCACGCCCAGGAGGCGCTCGGCATCCCGCAGGGCACGGTGCGGGCCACGGTGCTGATCGAGACCATCACGGCCGCCTTCGAGATGGAGGAGATCCTCTACGAGCTGCGTGAGCACGCCTCCGGGCTCAACGCGGGCCGCTGGGACTACCTGTTCTCCATCGTCAAGAACTTCCGTGACGCCGGCCCCGGTTACGTGCTCCCCGACCGCAACGCCGTGACGATGACGGCCCCGTTCATGCGCGCCTACACCGAGCTCCTGGTCCGCACCTGCCACCGGCGGGGCGCGCACGCCATCGGCGGCATGGCGGCGTTCATCCCCTCCAGGGACGAGGTGGCCAACGCCGACGCGTTCGAGCGGGTCAGGGCCGACAAGGACCGCGAGGCCGGGGACGGCTTCGACGGCTCCTGGGTCGCGCACCCCGGCCTGGTCGAGGTGGCTCGGGCGTCCTTCGACGCGGTGCTCGGCGACCGGCCGCACCAGAAGGACCGGCTGCGCGAGGACGTCAAGGTCACCGCGGCCGACCTGCTGGCCATCGACTCGCTGACCGCCCGCCCCACCAACGACGGCCTGTGCAACGCCGTCCAGGTCGGCACCCGCTACCTCCAGTCCTGGCTGGCCGGCCGGGGCGCGGTCGCCGTGTTCAACCTGATGGAGGACGTGGCGACCGCCGAGATCTCCCGCTCGCAGATCTGGCAGTGGATCAACGCCGGCGTGGTGCTGGACAACGGCGAGACGGTCACCCACGACTACGTGTGCCAGGTGGCCGCCGACCAGCTGGTGGCGATCCGCGACGAGGTCGGCGAGGACGAGTTCGTCGCGGGCCGCTGGGAGCGGGCCTACGACCTGCTGCTGCGGATCGCCCTCGACGAGACCTACGTCGACTTCCTGACGCTGCCGGCCTACGAGTTGTTGGACTAGGACACCGCCACCGGGTGCCTGACGACCGCGTCGAACAGGTAGCCCTGCTGGTTGGGGACCGAGCGGTCCGGCTGGCTCGCGCCCGTCACGTCCGTGGCGCGGGCCAGCAGCTCCACCCGCCCGGCGGCCGCCGGCGTCCACTCCGTCGACCAGCGCACCCAGCCGTCCCGGCGCGGGGCGTCGTGCAGCCTGGCCGGGCGCCAGGTGGCGCCGCCGTCCGTGGAGACGTCGACGGCCCGCACCCCGCCGGCGCCCGACCAGGAGCGGCCGGTCAGTCGGTGTGGCACGCCGGTGGTCAGCGGAGCGTCCCACGGCAGCTCGAAGGCGCTCTTGAGGGTCTGCCTGGTGAGCGGCGCGCTGCCCTCCGGCGGATGGGCGGGCCCGAACAGCCGGTAGAGATCGGTGTTCCAGGGGCTGTAGAGCGGCTCCGCGCTGACCTCGATGTCGCCGACCCACTTGATCGAGGAGATCCCCACCCAGGACGGCACGAGCACCCGCACCGGGTGGCCGTGGTCGGGCGGCAGCGGCTCGCCGTTCATCTCGTAGGCCAGCAGCACGTCGTCGAGCGCCTTGGCCAGCGGCAGCGGGCGCCGCACATGGCCCATGCCGCTGCCGTCGGCGGCGAACACCTCGTCGTCCAGGCCGCGCGGCTGGACGTCCACCGCGCGCCGGGAGAGGCCGGCCAGCCGCAGCACGTCGCGGAGCCTGGCGCCGCGCCAGCGGGCCACGCCGACGGCGCCCAGCGTCCAGGCGGTGCCGCTGACGGTCTCGCCCTGCTGACTGGCGTAGAAGCTGCGGCCGTTGCCGGCGCACTCGACGAACGCGGAGTGCTCGACGGCGGGCAGCGCCCGCAGCGCCGCCAGGTCGAACTCGGCCCCGCCGCCCGCCAGGCCGCTCCCCCACACCCGCAACCGCCAGGCGTCGGCGTCGAGTCGGGGCGTGGTGGTGTGGTTGCGGACGAAGAACAGCGCGTTGGGGGTGTGGTAGCCGGCGCCGCGCAGCGCCGCGAAGCGGGTCTCGGCGTTGGTGCCGCGCACCGTGAAGTGCTCATCGGGCAGCGGCTTGACGATGCCGGCCGCCGTGGGTCCGGCGTCGGTGCGGGCGGCCGCGAGGGCGGTGCGCGGGAGCGCCGCCGCCGCGCCAGCGGCGGCCAGCAGCCCGAGCAGCTGCCGGCGGCCGTCGCCCTGGGCGCGGGCCAGGCCGGCGAGCCACTGGCGCAACCGGCGGCGGTCGTACGTCGTCTCGTCCGTCGTCTCGTCGGTGGTCATGCCACCCGATCCTGCTGGGCGGGGCCCGGGGACTCCATTGCGGCACATTGCCGCTCGATGAACTTCTCTCAGCCGGCGGCGATCCTCGCGAGTCGGCGGGCCTGGACTGCGGCCTCGTCGGCGATGTCCTGCTCGTCGACGGTGGTCAGGCGGCCCCGCTCGACGACCGGGACGCCGTTCACCAAGGCCAGGGTGACGGGCGCCGGCGGGCCGAGGACCAGGGCGGCGACCGGGTCGGCGATGGTCGAGTGACCGAGGCCGTCCAGCTTCCACAGCACCAGGTCGGCCAGCCTGCCCGGGGTCAGCGCGCCGAGCTCCGCGTCCCGGCCCAGGACCCGGGCGCCGCCGAAGGTGCCGAGGCGGAGCGCCTGACGGGCGGTGAGGGCCCGCTCCCGGTGCGGGCCGAGCCGGCTGATCAGCAGCGCGTTGCGCAGCTCGGTGTGGAGCTCGCCGCTCTCGTTGGAGGCCGTGCCGTCCACGCCGAGGCCGACCGGCACGCCGGCCGCGATCAGGTCGGGGACCCGGGCGATGCCGGCGGCCAGCCGGGCGTTGGACGACGGGCAGTGGGCGACGCCGGTGCCGGTGCCGGCGAAGGCGGCGACGTCGGCGTCCGTCATGTGGACGCAGTGCGCCATCCACACGTCGGGCCCGAGCCAGCCGGTGGACTCGAAGTACTCGGTGGGCCCGACGCCGAACAGCTCGTGGCAGAACTTCTCCTCCTCGACGGTCTCCGAGCCGTGGGTGTGCAGCCGGACGCCCAACCCGCGGGCCAGCACGGCCGATTCGCGCAGCAGCTCGGTGGAGACGGAGAACGGCGAGCAGGGCGCCACCGCGATCCGCACCATGGCGTCGTCCGCCGGGTCGTGGTGCTCGCGGACGGCGGCCTCGGTGGCGCGCAGCGCGCCCTCGGTCGTCTCGACGGCGAAGTCGGGCGGCAGGCCGCCGGCCGAGGCGCCGCGGTCCATCGAGCCGCGGGCGGCGGTGAACCTGACCCCCAACTCGCGGGCCGCGCCGAGCTCGGCGCCCAGCAGGTCGCCGGCGCCGGCCGGGAAGACGTAGTGGTGGTCCATGGCGGTGGTGACGCCGCCGCGGGCCATCATGGCGAGCGAGGCGCGGGCCGCGGCGCGCACCATGTCCTCGTCGATCCTGGCCCAGACCGGGTAGAGGGCGACGAGCCAGTCGAAGAGGTTGGCGTTCTGGGCCAGGCCCCTGGTGAGCCACTGGTAGAAGTGGTGGTGGGTGTTGACCAGGCCGGGGGTGGCGAGGTGCCCGGTGGCGTCGACCACCCGGACCACGTCGGCCAGGCCGGCGGGCGCGGGGCCCGGGCCCACCGCCTCGATCCGGTTGCCGGCGACGACCAGGTGGCCGCGCTCGTACTCGGTGTCGGCCGCGTCGACGGTGGCGATCGCGCAGTTCTCGATGACGGTCCTGGTGACGGGCGTGGTGAGGGTCATGCCGGGCCTCCCGGCCAGGGGGCGGTCAGGTCGGCCGGCACCCGCTGCTCGGCGCCGTCCCTGAGCACGGTGGCCTCGATCAGGCCGTAGGGGCGGTCGGCGGCCAGGTAGACGGCGCCGTCCGGGCCCTCGTTGGTCATGCCGAACGGTTCGAGGTCGGCCAGGAAGTGGTGCTTGTTGGGCAGCGACAGCCGGATCTCCTCGACGCCCGGCAGCCCTTCGAGCACCCGGGAGCCCATCGCGAACAGCGTCTGCTGGAGCGAGTGGGAGTAGGTGGTGGCGAAGGCGTCGAGGAGGTGGCCGCGGGCGGCGGCGTAGGCGGCGTCCCAGTCGGGGTCCCGGCCGGCCGCCGGGGTGCCGTCGTGGGCGTGGCGCCAGAGGGCGGTGACGTCGGTGGCCAGCACCCGGTCCTTGGTCTCCGGCAGGGTGGTGTAGCGGTCCCTGAGGTAGCCCCAGAACTCGGAGTCCGTGGTGTTGAGCACGGTGACGCCGGTGAGGCCGCTCAGGAACTCGGCGCGCTCGCCGTCGAAGGTGACCTGGGCGGTGCGGGTGCCGGCGCCGGCCCTGACGAACGAGTGCGCGGCCTCACCCGGGGTGGCGATGCGCTCCCAGCCGTACTCCTCGATCCTGATCCTGGCCCGGTGGATGGTCGGCTGCCCGGTCACGAAGTGTCGGGCGAGCAGCAGCCCGAACGCCTCGGGCGAGGCGATGCCGTGCTCGCGGGCGAGGGCGAGGACCGTGTTCTTGGTGGTGTCCGTGGTGAGGACGGCGGCGTTGTCTCCGGAGCGGTGCACGGCCTCCATGTCGCCTTCGAGCGCCACCGAGACGTTGAGGTCCCTGAGGTGGTGGGTGGCGCCTTCCCTGGTGACCCGGACCACCCGGGTCTCGGCCTTGCCGTACTGGTTCTGGCCGAGCCTGAACGCAGGGGTCACGACGGGGGTCTCCTTCAGCTTCCTCGGTAGACGGAGTAGCCGAACGGGCTGAGCAGCAGCGGCACGTGGTAGTGCTCTCCCGGCTCGACGGTGAACGCGGTGGCGACCTCCGGGAAGAAGGCGGCCTCGGGCTCGCGGTGGGCGGCGACGGCGAAGGTGAGCCTGGCCTGGAGGGCGCCGCCCGGCAGCGGCGGCAGGCCGGCACAGCGCCCGTCGGCGTCGGTGGTGGCGGCGGCGTGCGCCGTCCAGGGGGCGGCGGGCGCGGTGCGGACCGCGAGTTCGACGGGGACGCCGGCGGCCGGCCGGCCGGCGGCGGTGTCCAGCACGTGGGTGGAGACGGTGGCGGTGGCCTGGACGAACCGGCGCAGCCGCAGCGCGTTGATCTTGCCGAGCTCGGCGCGGGCGATCCCGGCCTCCGTCTCGGGGGGGTTGTGCAGCCGGGCGCGGAGCGCGGAGCGCAGCCGCTCGCCGTCGAGGCCGGTGGCGCAGATCAGGAAGACGTGCCCGAAGCGCTCCTGGTAGGCGATGTTGAGCTCCGCCATCTCGGCCCTGAGCTCGGTGGAGGCGTCGGACATCCCGCGCTGCTCCCTGGCCGACGCGTCGCCGGGCGCGGGGCGGCCGATGGGCGGGTGGCCGGCCATGGCCTCGGCCAGGTCGGCGGCGGAGAGCGCGGCGACCGCCGCGTCGTTGGTGGCGAGCAGCGCGGACTGGCCGGCGAAGGGGCGGGCGGCGAGCAGCGCCTCGCCCCAGGCGCGGGAGGCGCACAGCCGGCGCAGGAGCCGGCGCGTGGCGCGGTCGTCCGCGCCGTTCAGCCAGGCGAGCCCCGGGTCCTGGCCCAGGTCCTGGCCTGGCGCCGGTGGTGACGTCATGGGGGACAGCTAAGCCGCCGGGCGACCCATCGTCAACAGTTTGTTGAACGGTTGAGGTAGTTGTAGACGGTGAAGCGCGAGACCCCCAGCGCGCCGGCCACCGTCTCGACGCCGTGCCGCAGGGCGAAGGCGCCGCGCGACTCCAGGTTGCGGACCACCTGCTGCTTGGTGGTGCGGTCGAGCTCGGCGAGCGGCCGGCCGTGGCGGCGTTCCAGGTCGCCGAGCAGGTGGTCGAGCGAGGCGGACAGCTGGGGCAGCCGGACGGCGGCCGCCGGGGCGCCGGCCCAGGAGAGCAGCACGTCGTCCTCGCCGGCGTGCTCCGGCGGGACCAACTCGCCGCCGATGGCGTCCACCAGCGGCCGGACGGCGGCGAGGAAGTCCCCGTCGTCGGGGGCGGGGTCGGGGTCGGTCGGGGCGCTCATATGGAATCCCCGCCGGCCGCCGCGCCACCCGGCTCGCCGGGCACGGCGTTGACCTGGAGCGAGATCCGGGTGGCACCCACCGCGAGCGCCCGGCGCAGCACGGCGTCCACGGCGCCGAGCACGGCCTCCGCCGAGCCCTCCGCGGTGTTGCCGAACGGGCCCACGTCGACGCTGTCGAGCCCGGCGCCCGACAGCACCTCGCGGGCGGCGAGGGCGTGCGGGGGCGGCTCGTCCAGGTCGAACGGCTCCGTCGTGAACTCGAGTCTCAGTCGCACGCCGCCAACCTAACGCTCCACCGAACGGCGGTGGCTCCGCCGGGCCCCGGCGCGGACGGATCAGCGGCCGGCCGGCCAGTCGGCCGCACGCGGCAGCGGAACGTCGCGGCCGACGTCGACCTGGACGGGCGGCGGCGGGCCGAACAGCTCGACGGCCTGGCGCAGTTGCACGACGGCGGGGGCCAGCGCGCTGACCGAGCCCACGGCCCCGGCGATCATCAGCAGCGCGTTGCGGAGTGCGGCGGCCTCCGGCGCGGCGGTGCCGGCGGCGGCGCTCAACAGCGCCAGGTGGCGCTCGGCGATCTCCCGGTCGTCCAACGGCGCGGGGTAGCCGTTGAGATCGCGGCGGAGCCGCTCGATGGCCACCCGCAGCGCGCCCACCCGCGGATCGGCCGCGCCGGGCGGCGCGGTGTCCCAGCCTCCGGGGCCCGGGACGAAGCCCGGGACGGTCTCGGTGGGGCGTCTGCGCGCCCCACTGGCAGCCTCGGTCTCTCCTGCCGCCACTCGGCCCCTCCCTGCCCGTCGTCCACGACGCCGCCCGTGCCCGCCTGGCGACGGACCGGACAGGGCAAGTAAATATCACTGTCCGCGCATCGCGCCATACGGAGTGCGAGATTCCGTGTCTCATTCCGGTGACCAAAGCGCCGCGAACGCGCCGGATCCGGTCAACCTCGCGATGACGGGAGGTCATCTGGCGTGCGAAGGCTGCCGGATCACCATCGCATCCGGGACACTGAGAGAATTGTGCCGAGAAGTTCCGCCCCGGGAGCGAAAGATGGCGAAATCCGTGCCAGTGCGCTGCCCGGCGTGCCGCCGTGAGCACGCCTATGTGCCGCCCGAGTTCCCCTGCGCCTGCGGCGCGCCGGTCGCCGTGGTGTCCGCGCGCGCCGGGGCGGCCTCGGCCGTGCCGGTGCGCCACCGCTCCTGGGCGGGCTCGTGGGCCGAGGTCGACTGCCTCGCCTGCGGCCGTCCTGGCCAGTGGCCGCAGCCGCAGTTCGACTGCCCCTGTGGGGTGACGGTCCGGCTCGCCCAGGTTGACGAGATCCCCGTGACGCCGCGTCGGGACCGCGCCGACCGGGCGCCGTTCGAGCCGTTGACCATCAGGACCGCCTACGACGCGGCGGCCGGCGCCGCCCACTTCCTGCGCTGGCTCGGCTTCCCCGAGGTGCGGGCCACGGTGCCGCGGGCGGCCGCCGGCGTGGACCTGCGGGGCATCGGGGTGGTGGGCCTGGTCGACCCGACCACCAGGCCCACCGGCACCCGTCCGGTGGAGACGCTCTGGCTGCACGGCCTCGCCGAGTCGGCCGTCCCGGTGGCGTTCTCGCTCGCCGGCTACCAGCGGGCGGCCAGGGAGCGCGCCGACGAGTTGCGGCTGCCGCTGTTCGTGCTCGATCTGACGGGCACCCCGCAGCCGGTGAACGACCCGGCGGAGGAGCTGCTGCGGATGGGCGCCTGGCCGCTCGGCCGGGGGCACTGACGGCCGCCGGGTCCGGACCTCAGAAGTCCCTCAAGTCCTGGCCGTCCCACCGTTCCCACTTGCTACCGTGAGCCGCCGCGCGCGGCGCGGCCACCGGCCGTGCCGCCACCGACGGCCTGCGACTTCCCGGGACGACACGCGGAGCGGCGATGCGTTACGAGGGCTTCACGATCGAGGACGTCCGGCGAGCCCTCGACGAGGAGGCGGGGCCCAACCCCTGGGACAGCGGCGAGTCCTTCCTGCGCGAGATCGACCCCGAGGACATGGGCGAGACCGCCGTCGTCTACGCCAGGGCCGCGGGCGAGGCCGCCGGCGCCGGGGAACTCGCCGATCTGAGCGACCGGTTGGCCGCCGAGTCGGGCGCGTCCGACGGCGTGTCGTTCGCCGACGCCGAGCAGCGGCTCGCCGAGACCGGGCGCGACCTCTCCGGCCGGGGCGGCGAGGGCCTCCACGAGGTGGTCGACAGCCTGCGGCTCTCGATGGCCGACGCGGTGGACACCCGGTCCGCGGTGCGGGGTTGGCTCCACGACGAGGACGGGCTCTACGCCACGACGCGGCGTCACATCGAGGACGCCAGACGGCAGTGGGAGCGGTCGCGGGGCGCCGAGCTGTGCGTGCCGGACGATCTCCCGGAACGGATCGTGGAGTTCCACCGGGGCGCGGCGGTGTCCGACGCGCGGGCCATCGGTGAGCGGCTGTCCGACGCGATCGGCTCCTACCGGCTGCGGATGTTCGAGCGGGCCGGCGACCTCCTGGAACAGGGCTACGACGTGACGGACGGCGCGCTCGACCTGTGGCTCACCCCGCAGAACGCGCGCTTCGTCGCCCAGGGGATCAGGGCCGAGCTGGCGCTGGCCGGGGACCGGCCCGAGGACCTGGACCCGGAGTTCATGCTGCGGAACCTGGAGCAGCTGCGGGCGATCGTCGAGCGGAGCAGGACCTCCTGCGACGGCTTCGGTGTGACCCCCGAGGAGTACGCCTACCTGGACGCGTTCTACGAGGAGGTGGGCGGCGGCGAGGCGTTCGTCCGGCTCGGCGGGCTGCTCCAGGATCGCGACGACCTCGGCCTCGAGCCGGGCGACCAGGGCCGGTTGACGGCTGTCGCCGAGGCGTTCTCGGACGGCATGCTCACCGCCTACGGCCGCGACGCGGTGCGGATGCCGGAGTCGCTCGCCGACCTCTTCCGGGTCTACACCTGGCGCGAGGACGGCTCGGCCTGGCACGACTTCGAGAAGTTCGGCGAGGTGATGGGCCACGCCACCGCCAAGCCCTCGACCCGGATGGTGGAGGACCTGGTGTCGACGGCCGTGGTGGCCATCAGGTCGCAGCACGGGAACACCGGCAGCGACGGCGTGATCCACGCGGCGCTGCTCAACCCCGAGGTGGCGGGCCGGGAGATCTCCGGCTACCAGGAGCCGTGGGCCGACCGGAAGCTGGCGGCGGCACGGGACCGGGAGTAGGCCGCCGCCCGTCGCGGTACCCGCAGGCGATGGACGCGGGATGTGTGGGTAGGAACATGCCCTGCACGACGACGGCACCGACGACGGCACCCCCCACCCCGGCCCACCGCGGCCGGCGGCGAGACCACCGGAGACTGATCGTGGAGACCCCAGAGGAACTGCGCGCGGCGCTGGCCGAGAACAGCCGCCGCCCCTACGGACTGCCGCGCACCACCACGGCCGAGGCCATCGCGGAGGCCGCCGAGCAGTTCGAGGACCCCGCGCTGCTCGCCGACGCCCTGCTCCAGCTGATGAGCGCCTACGAGTTCGCCGGCGAGCAGCGCAAGGCGCCGGTGGCCTTCGCCCGGCTGCTCGAACTCCTCGACCGCGCGCCGGACGCCGTCGACGAGCAGCGGACCCTCGGCATCCTGTGGCAGTTCAAGTGGGTGGTCACCGCCCTGATCCAGGTGCCGGACGTCCCGCTGCCGGCCATCGAGCAGCTGATCGACCGGATGGCCGACCGGTACCGGGCCGCCGGCCACGGCCAGCAGCCGGTCGCCGCCGTCCGCCACCGCCTCGCCGCGCACACCGGCGCCGGGCTGCCGGCCGCCTTCGATCTGTGGGCCACCCGGCCGCGGGAGCGGCTCACGGACTGCGAGGCGTGCGAGACCCGCAGGCTCGCCCTGCACCACCTGGACGCGGGGGACGACGAACTCGCCCTCGCCACGCTGGAACCGGTGCTCACCGGCGACCCGGTCTGCGCCGAGGAGCCCCAGGTCAGCGCCTCGCACGCGCTGCTTCCGCTGCTCCGCGAGGGCCGGATCGAGGAGGCGAGGTCGTACCACCTCACGTCGTACCGGCGGATCCGCGGCGCCGGCGGCACGCTGGCGGAGCTCGGGCAGCACCTCCAGTTCTGCGCGCTGAGCGGCAACGAGCCGCGCGGACTCGAGATCCTCGCCGACAGCCGCCCGCTGTTCGCCGCCGCCGGCGCGCCGCTCGACCGCCTGGACTTCCTCACCGGCGTCGAGGTGTTGCTGCGCCGGCTGGTGGACGGCGGGCACGGCGGGCTCGCCGTGCCGGGCCCCACCGGCACCGAGTGGACGGCGGCCGGCCTGGCGGAGCACGTCGCCGCCGAGGCCGACGAACTGGCCGCCGCCTTCGACGCGCGCAACGGCACCGGCCACGTCGGCGACCGGCGCCGGGCCCGGCTCGCCCAGCGGCCGGCGGCGGCGCCGGTCCCGCTCGGACTGCGGGTCGCCCGTCCGCTCTCCGCGACCGTCCCGGCGGCCGCGCCCGTCGGCGCGCCCGCCGAGGGCGAGGAGCTGGCCGATCTGGTGGCCCGCGGCAGGCGGCTCATGGACCAGGGCCACCCCGAGCAACTCGCCGTCTGGGACCGGGTGGCGGCCGCGGTCGAGGCGGCCGGGCCCGGGGCCGCGGCGCCGGACGACCG